>WRJQ01000082.1 GCA_009778485.1 Oscillospiraceae bacterium | reverse complement strand
GAGGATGTAGAGCATGTTGCTGCCCTCGTCGATATCCCACAATGGCTCGTAGATGCTCTGCAGGGCGATGTACTGCCCGCCTGTCACCTTTCCGGGAACCAGGACGCCGGAGTCATTGTCTATCGCCACCGCAAAGGTGTCGCGCTCGTTGCCTGTCTCGCCCTGGGATATGTCGATGTTCTCGCCCTGGTCGGGGCTAGTTGCGACGTTATCAGTGGACGCAGACGGGCTGGCGGGCGCAGATGCGCTCGGGCTTGCTTCCGAACCGCTGCTTGATGAGGCCGGTTCGTCGTCTTTCTTGCATGCCGCGATGACGGTTATCAACAACGCGAGGCATAGCAAGACCGCTAAAAGTTTCCTCTTCTTCATTGAATTACCTCCTAATAATTTTGGGTCTGTTTTGTATATAAAAACACATGACATCAAACACTGATATCAAATATTGTTCACCTGAAAGTACATTGTACCAAAATAAACGGTTACAAGTCAAGCCCGGAAAATTCACGCCCCTATTCTGTCGTCAGTCCGGCCTCCGAGCCGGAATCTCCCGAATACTATACGGGATTGCGGGTCAAGCCCGCAATGACGGCGCTATGATCAGTCCAGCTCGGCGTATCTTCTATAGTTTTCCTCCAGAGTGGGCGCGTAAGGCTCCTGCAGATGATAATTTACGGAGAGGAAGCGGGAAACGACTTTGCCGTTCTCCTGGTGTACGGGGTTCCAGTTCCCTTCTGTGTCCTCCTCGTGCAGGTCGTTCCTCTCAAACCCCAGGCGCGGCACGTTTGTCTTTCTGGCAAGGGCAACTTCCATATACGCGATGCCCAGCTCAGCCAGCGACAGCGCCTCTACCAGGCGCGCCAGCTCATGCGGGTTTGATACATATGTGCGCTCGCCCTCTGTCTCCAGCAAGTCGCGCATTCTCCTTATACCCATCTTAAGTGTATGCTCTGTCTTGTACACCCCGCAGTAATCCTGCATGATGCGCGCCACGGCGTAATTGAACTCTTTCCAGCCTATATCGCCGCCCGGGTTGTTGACAGCGGCGAAAACGCGCTTGCTTTCTCCGGCGATTTGACCGGCGTCCGGCTCGACGGCGTCATGTTTCAACGCGAACACAGCCGCTTGCCGCCCGGCGTACCTGCCCGCTGTATGGGCTTCGCCGTGACAGCCTGCGTTGGGGAGTATGCCGTAACCCGCTACAAAGAGGCCCGGAAGCGAGGTTTGCAGCCGCCAGTCGACGAGGTAGCCGCCGTGGCCGCCGCGCCAGTTGGGGGGCGTATGCTTTCCGCCCATCCAGGAGCCGCCCAGCCCCATCATGTTATATTCCCCGACCGGGTATTGGAGCAAGTCCTTATCCGGGTCGTAACCCCATTCCGTCATGTTTTTATAGATCGGGACGCGGCATTTGCCCTCATGTGCGAGCATAAGGCCGAAAAGCATGCGCCTCGATGTCTCGCTCAGAAGGGTCAGATCGTTATAGAACGGCTGTTCATACTCGCCTGAGAGGACTTTATCCCACACAGGCTCGCCGACGGAGGCTTTGTACTTGTTCTTGTAGCCATTATCAAGCGCAATGCCGTGGCCGATGACGAATGAACCCTCCTCGCTCGACTTGAAGATATCCTCCTCATTGTCTATGAGCGTGCCGTCGGTATAGGCGTATTTGAGCACCTTGCCGTTCCTGTCTACTGAGGGCGCGCCCTGATAAGTGTTGTTATCGTTGGCGGTGCTGTACGGCGCGTATCCCATGCCTGATATATGCCCGGACGTCATTTCCATGCCGACGAACTCCGCTCCGGCGCGCCAGCCTATCGTGTGTCCCATTGCCGTATTGTTCAAATCCGCCATCGACTGGCTGACTGTCAGCTCAGGGGCGAAGCTCCAGAGCCTGCTTCTGGCCTGCGCTGTGCAGACGACGACTGCTTTCGCCTTGACAACGATGAACTCGCCCGTCCTGTCGTTGACGCCGGTCGCGCCTATGACGCGCGCGCCCTGTTTGCCGCCCTCGGTGAGAAGCGACGTCGCGCATGTGCGGTCGAACACCTTTGCCCCGAGGCGGCGCATTTCCTTGTCGACGCATGGTTTTATATTGTAGCCGTAGATGCGCAAGCAGTGCTTGTTGATGATATCATAAGCAAACAGGAGCTTTGTTTCATCGTCGCGGAAGATGCTGCCGACGAACTCGTCGTCTTCATCCCTGATCTGCACGCCGAGGCGTTCTGTTTCGAGCAGGGTGTCCCAGCCTTCCATGCCTATTATGTAGCGCGCGAGCCCGTTCGTATAGCCGTCGGTGGCGTCCATCGCCGCCTCGGAATACATTTGAGGCGTTATCTTCGAGCATGGATTGCGCACGGCGCCGTGCCAGTGGTCGACGCCCGCCCCGCCCATGCCGCTGCGCTTTGAGAACCCGCGGTCCATCACGACGACGCTCGCGCCTTTTTGCAGCGCGGATATCGCCGCACGGCAACCGGCTACGCCTCCGCCGACGACAAGCACATCAGTCTCGACTACGACTTGCTTCCCATAATTGACCTCATACGGCCACTCGGGAACTTT
>WRJQ01000081.1 GCA_009778485.1 Oscillospiraceae bacterium | reverse complement strand
TAAGGAGCTGTTGATAAATAAGTTGAACAAAATTGCCACAGTATTTTTGCCAGCAGACGAGGCGTCAAAACGCAGTAATGCTTGGAGCCTTGCAAGTTTTGACAACGAAGTATGATGGCAAAAATACAAGGCGAGATGTGCAAATTATTTATCAACAACTCCTAAGAGCCTTGGGAGGATCGATAGATAATGAAAATAATTGTTGACGCGATGAGCGGGGACAACGCGCCTGTTGAGATAGTAAAAGGCGCGCTCGAAGCCCGGGCTGAGGCCGGCGCGGACGTAGTCCTTACCGGAAGAGGCGAAGATATCCTGCGCTGCATCGACAGCCTCGGCATGGGCAAGCTGCCCCAGGGGGTCGAAATATCGGACGCCACTGAAGTAATAGACATGGACGACGACCCGGCGACGGCGGTACGCGTAAAGAAGGATGCGTCCATGACCGTAGGGCTCAACATGCTCAGGGACGGGCACGGCGACGCCATGGTCTCGGCCGGCAGCACAGGGGCGCTGCTCTCCGGCGCGACTCTGATCGTCAAGCGCGTCCGGGGCATCCGGCGGGCAGCAATGGCTCCGATAATCCCGAACTCGGCCGGCGGATTCATCCTCATTGACTGCGGCGCGAATACTGAATGCACCCCCGAGTATCTTCTGCAATTTGCCTTCATGGGTTCGTTTTACGCGGAGGACGCGCTTGGGCTGAGCGCGCCCAGGGTGGCGCTGCTCAATAATGGGACAGAACGCGCCAAGGGGACGCCTCTCCAGCGCGAGGCTTACGAACTGCTTGAAAAAGCGGGCGGCGAAGGTACGATCAAGTTCATAGGGAACGTCGAAGGCAAGGAAGCGATGCTGGGCGCGTGCGACGTCCTTGTGACCGACGGCTTTACCGGCAATATAATGCTGAAGTCTGTCGAAGGAGCGGCTTCGCTGATCATGTCCGAACTCAAAGGGATATACAAAAGCAGCATTATCACCAAGATATCGGCTCTGATGATAAAAAAGCACATACTTGCCCTGCGGGCGAGGATGGACTCTGATACGACCGGCGGCACCATGCTGCTCGGCATTTCGAAGCCTGTGATCAAGGCTCACGGCTCATCGAAAGCCCCGGCTATCCGCGGCGCTATCCGCCAGGCCGTCAGCGCGGCGGGCGCGGCTACCGCGCAGCGCCTGCACGACAATATGTCGCTTATGACGACGCAGGTGCGAAGTACCATTGCATCCGGCGAAGACGGCGAAGAGCGATCGGAGAATAATGGAGAACCGGAATGAATGACGCTTCGCTCGAAGGCTTGCAAACAAGCATCGGGTACAGATATAAAGATATATCGCTCCTGAAGACGGCGCTAACGCACAGCTCATACGCAAACGAGCTCAACCGGCAGGGGCTGTTCAGCAACGAGAGGTTTGAGTTTTTGGGCGACTCGATACTCGGCATGACCGTCGCGGAGCAGATATTTAAAAAGTACCCCGATATGCCGGAAGGCACAATGACCAGGCTTAGGGCAGACCTCGTGTGCGAGAGGAGCCTCGCCTCGCTGGCCGCCAAGCTGGAACTTGGGAGCTATCTCCTGCTGGGGCGCGGTGAAGAAAAAAGCGGAGGCCGGGCGCGCCCTTCGATACTTGCCGACGCGATAGAAGCTCTGCTGGCGTCGGTGTACCTCGACGGCGGCATAGAAAACGCGAGGGAGTTCGTCTGCGCGCATCTGATGGTAAAAATAGACGAGACGAAGATAGCGCGGGCCGACTACAAGACAGCGCTGCAGGAAGCTATGCAGGTAAAGCCCCACCGGAATATCGAGTACCGTATAACCGGGGAAAGCGGGCCGAACCATATGAGAGAGTTTACAGCGGTTGTTACGTTAAACAAAAAGCAAATAGGTATAGGCACGGGGTATACCAAGAAGGAAGCAGAGCAGAACGCCGCTAAAGATGCGCTGTCCGCCGGTGCGGAAGCGGCTGAAGACGAATGTTAGGAGAAAAAGTGCAGTTTTACGAAAAGCAAGTAGAGACCAATACAGTATATCAAGGACTCGTAGTCGACGTCAGGTTCGACAAAGCGGAACTATCCGACGGAAGCGTCGCGCCGCGCGAAGTCGTCGTCCACTCGGGCGGCGTCGGCATAGTCGCAGTCACGGCGGAAAAGGAAGTTATAATGGTCCGCCAGTACAGGTACCCAATGGAAGAAGAGCTACTTGAAATACCTGCGGGAAAACTCGAAGCGGGCGAAGATCCGCTTGCATGCGCTATTCGCGAACTCTCCGAGGAGACAGGCTGTAAAGCCGGCCGCATAGTAGACCTGGGGGCGATCTACCCATCTCCCGGGTTCTGCCGCGAGACTCTCTACCTCTACCTCGCGCTCGATTTGGACTTCGGCGCGATGCACCTTGACGAAGGCGAACTCCTCAGCGTGGAACGCCACGGGATAGACAGCCTGATAGATCTGATTATGAAAAACGAGCTACCCGACGCAAAGTCGATAATTGGAATAATGAAGGCAAAAGCATGGCTCGAAACGACATAGACTACAAATGTTCAGGTACCCCGTCCAGGCGCTATATTTCATTTCGTAAGCGCAACCTCGTCGCTGCGGATTACACTAAGACTCGCGTCACAGCAAGCTGTAACGCTCGCTCGTTCCATCGCAGCTCCTCT
>WRJQ01000080.1 GCA_009778485.1 Oscillospiraceae bacterium | reverse complement strand
TTGCGGAGCGTTTTAAAACCTCATCCCCGCAGGAGCTCGGCGGCGGGCGGAGGCAGCGCATCGGGATAGCCAGGGCGCTCGCCCTGCAGCCCAAGTTCATTGTCTGCGACGAGCCGGTGTCGGCGCTCGACGTGTCCATCCAGGCGCAGATCATTAACCTGCTGCTCGACCTGCAGGAAGAGCGCGGACTTGCGTATATGTTCGTGACGCACGACCTGTCTGTCGTCAAGTACATTTCAGACGATATCATGGTCATGTATCTCGGTCAGATGGTTGAGAAGGCGGCGGCGGACGAGCTATTCGCAAAACCGCTGCACCCCTATACAAAAGCGCTCCTGTCTGCGATTCCGACCCCGACCATCCATAATAAGAAAAAACGCATAATAATGCAGGGAGAGATAACGTCGCCCATCAATCCGAAGCCGGGCTGCCGCTTCATGGACAGATGCCAGTATGTCACGCCCGAATGCTCCGAACCGCAGGTCCTCGTGGAACCCGAATCGAACCACTTCGTGGCATGCTGCAACTACGATAAAATTTGATGTTATGATGAACAAGCGCGGAAAGGAAAAAATATGAATTGGCATGAATATGTCAACCAGACGGGAAGAGTTCCCGAGTGGCCGTATGAGGTCAAATACGGGAAGCAAGTCATAGTCGAGACGGATGTGCTTGTCGTCGGAGGCGGAGTTGCGGGATGCAGAGCTGCGATATCCGCGCTGCAAAAAGGCGCGAGCGTCGCTGTGATGGACCGCGGGTTCTCGAAACGCAGCGGGATGGGCGGCGCGGGAGTCGACCACTGGCACGGCGCCGTGCGCAACCCGTGTTCGAAGATAACGCCTCAAATGTATTCCGAGGCGGCGATGGACGCGACCGACGGGTACACGAACGGCCTCGCGCGCTACATAATAGGTATGGAAGGCTGGGACACCCTTCTCGAAACTGAGCGCCTCGGCGTGCAGATCAGAGACGAGGACGATGAGTTCGTCGGCAGCATCTTCCGCGACGATGAAACAAAGCTACTGTTTGCCTACGATATCATCAACAAGCACTGCCTTCGCATCTACGGCTACAACATAAAACCATGCGTCGATAAGGAAATGCGCCGCCTTGGCGCTAAAGTCTTCGACCGCACATGCGCGACGTCGCTTCTCACCGAGGGCGGCAAGCAAGGGGCGCGCGTCATAGGAGCCACAGGCGTCAACGACAGGACGGGCGAGTTCGTAGTTTTCAAGGCGAAGGCTGTCGTCGTATGCACAGCGCAGGCCAGAAGCAGGCTTTGGAGTTTTGCCCCGGAGCTGACTGTCAGCCAGTCCATGGCGGACCTTAACAATACAGCGATGGGCCACACGATAGGCTGGCGCGCGGGTGCGGAGTTCATCGGTATGGAAATGACCTCCGGGCATATTTCCGGCATGGGATACGCGCCTTACAGCACCGCTAACGACAACAACACCTACCAGGGCGCGCCGTCGGTAGACAGAAACGGCAAGGTGCTCAAATACGCGTATACAGACGGCACACTCATTGATAATGAAGAAGATATCTTCAAGTCGAGCGAGGAGGGCTCCTTTGTCATCGGCCACGGCATAGCGCTTGACAATGGCTACAAGAATAAGTACAAAGCCTCCGTCGGCGAGCCTGTATGGGACAAAGTCCTCTCCGGCGAGTACGAACAGCCGTTCTATAACGACCTGACCCTTCTGAGCGAGACGTCGAGGCGAATGCTCTTCGGCCTCATGCTGGCCCATGAGGGTAAATGCCGCGTTCCGATCTATAAAAACATGACGGAGTGGGGCTACGACCCGGATAAGGACATGCTCCAATACCCGGTGGGAGAGTATAACATGATGGGCCTCGGCGGTTCGTGGATGGGCGGAAAGCATACGCCCCCCAACTGGCGCGGCGGCCACGGCGGGTACCTTGTCGACTGGCGGCTGCAGACCTCGCTGCCGGGCCTCTTTGTTGCGGGCTACGGGATACTGCCGAACGCCGGATGCCACGGCGAGGCCCACACGGCAGGCAGGTACGCCGGACGGCAGGCTGCAGTGTTCGCCTCAAAGCATGAAGCCGTCGAGCCGGACGCAGGCCAGATCGCGCGGGAAAGCAAGCGCGTTTTCGCCGCAGTCGACAATAAGGGCGGCGACGTCGGCTGGAAAGAGTTCAACTACGCCGTGGCGCGCATAATGCAGGATTACTGCGGCGTGTATAAAACTGAGCATACATTGAAGATGGGCGTCAGGAGGATGCGCGACTTGCTTGAAACGGAAGGCGAGCGCACATACGTCTCAAACCCGCATGAGCTGGCGCGCCTTGTCGAAGCGCTGTCGCTTGCTGAGCTTGGCATCGCATATATGGAAGTCGCTCTTGCAAGAAAGACAAACGTTGTGCGCCTGGGGTTCGAGAGGAACGACCTGCATGAGGAGGATACAGAGGGGAACTGGAACCCCGTGCATCAGGAGAACGGCGAGGTCGTATCCCGCTTCCTTTCAGTCAACTACCATCTGCAGGAACCCTACGCGCCCACCCTGGAAGAAAACTACCGCAGGTACGCTGAGCTGGACTGAACGCAGGACCGTCATTGCGGGGCCGTCATTATAGGGCCGTCATTGCGGGCTTGACTTGCATTCGCGTTTTTAGTACAATGTGCTTTCAGGTGAACAATATTTGATGTCAGTGTTTGATGTCATGTGTTTTTATATAGAAAACAGACCCCAAATTTTTAGGAGGTAATTCAATGAAGAAGAGGAAACTATTAGCGGTCTTGCTATGCCTCGCGTTATTGATAACCGTACTCGCGGCATGCAAGAAAGACGACGACCCGGCGCCGGCGACAAGCGGCGGTTCGGAATCAAGCCCGAACACGTCCACATCCTCAAGCCCGACTCCGTCAACCGACAACGTCGCTACCAGCCCGGACCAGGGTGAGAATATCGACGTATCGCAAGGTGAGACAGGCAACGAGCGCGACACATTCGCA
>WRJQ01000079.1 GCA_009778485.1 Oscillospiraceae bacterium | reverse complement strand
GAACGGCGCGACGCCTGGCGTAGCGTGAACAGCTTGTAGCCGGTATCGTAGAAAATGAGCGTAGTGAACGGTATGAGGTCGAGCCCTGTCTCAACGAGTGCCGGGTTCGTTATGAGGACCTGGACGCCTTTGGCTACGCGGGCCTCGACCCACCGCTCGCGTTTCTCCGGCGTGACCGTCGCGGGCAGTATTTCGGCGAGGTAACCCGCCTCCGTTAGAAGCTTCAATAGTTTCCGCTGAGTGTCGAGGCGCGTCCAGTTTGTGTAGATCAGCACGCGCTCACCGGCGCTGACTTTGCGATTGACGATCTCAAGAGTTTTCTCGTCCTTCGGCTGCATAGTGTCAAAATCTGCGGCGTCCGGCGGTTCGACGATTACGCTGCCGTCGTCGGGGTGGTAGATGGGCGGCTGGCCGTATGGCTGATCCGGGTAGGCCGTCAGAAGGTTCAGGTAGGCGGAGAGTATCTTCTTAGCGGCTTTCCTCTCGCTCTTCATGAACCTGGTCAGGGTTTCCAGCATCTCGAAGTAAGGCTTCGAGGTTTCTTTCGGCATCGAAAGCGGCACGGGTATCTCCTCGTAGTCAGGGAGGTTCTTGCCCATGTCGGAGAGGCTCAGGAACGCGGCGTGTTCGAGCAGGAACCTTGAATAGACTAGAGGCGAGACGCCCGGGAGCTGGCGGCTGGACTTTTTGCGCTTGACCGTCCTGCGGTTTGAGTTGTAGTCGCCTTCGTCGACCTCGTAAGTCTCCTCGATGACGCCGTACTCCGACACGAAGGACATTGGCGCAAAGTGCGACTGGCCGTCATCGACCATCATCCCCGGCATGAGCCTGAACAGGAGGTAGAAGATGCCGGAGGCGTAGCCGTTGACCAGCGTACCCGTAAGCCCGACTACTTTTTTTGCAGTGCCGAACAGTTCCGCCATCGCGTCGCCCTGCCCGGAGTCCTGAGCATACTGGTGCAACTCGTCCACGATCAGCCCGTCTATCCGCCCTTTGTACCGCTTCTTTATATATGTGCTGAGCGGGTACTTCCTGTGTGCGCCGACGGCGACGGGCGCGCTGCCCGGGGCCTCGGTTAGCTCCATGATTTTTCTCCTGAAGCTTTCGTTTTCGACCTTGCGAAGATGGACGCCTGCCTGCGGCTGGTAGACGAAGCCGTAGTTGCTGATCTTGCGCCACTCGGATTTCCTTGCGGCGGACGGGTTGACCGCCGCCCACAGCGCGGCGCCGCAGTTTGCGCACTTGTGGTTATCCCTGTTCTGCCTCTTGAAGAAGAACTGGTCCGCGTCCACGATGTACCGTGAGCCGTCCTTGGATATAGCCATCTCGACGGTACTGTCGCAGTCGGGGCAGATGAATGCTTTTCTCCGCTTGCTCCATACGGCGGCGGGCCGGTGCATGTATCGTCCTCGTCGTCTTTCTTACCGAACGGCAAGTTGAACGGGAGTTTAATGTGGAAACGCTTCTTTTTGGCTTTCTCCTGGGCTGCATATTCGCCAGTTTCGTCATAGTCGTTATCGAACTGTTCGTCGATGTCAGAGACGGGTATTTTCTTTGCTGACCTCAATTGGATCACATCCTTTAAAAAACTATAGTATTATTAATGGTCGTATGCTATAATGGGGTACAAAGACGGGTGGTGCGATATGGATAAAAATGAGTTCATCCCAATCAAGAGCGATGTCGTCTTCCGCTTGTTCTATGCAGACGAGCGCAACGAGGAGTTTTTGATAAGTCTGCTCAAGTCCATACTGAGACTGCCGGAGGACGACTACCACGAGATAGAGATAGCCGACCCCCACCTGTTGAGGGAGTTTCCAGACGATAAGCTCTCGATCATTGATGTGAAGCTCTACACAAAAAGCAGAAAGGTAGTGCACATCGAAATTCAACTCGAGGTGTCCCCAGCGCTAAAAAACAGGATAATCCTTTACGAGTCGAAGCTAATAACTGAGCAGATAGGGAGCGGCGACGACTACGACGTCATCAAGAGAGTAATCAGCATAATTATCACGGACGAACCGCTAATCCCCGATAGCCCGACATACCATCACAGATTCACGTTTTACGACCCGGAGTCTGGCGTGGAGTTCTCCGATATAGTGGAAATAAACACCATCGAACTCGGCAAACTGCCTGACGTAACGGATGGGACAGATCTGTACGACTGGGCAAGGTTTATCGCGGCGGAGTCGGAAGAGGAAATGGAGAAAGTAGCCGAAAGGAACCCGGAGGTGAAGAAGGCTATGGTCAAATACCGCGAGCTGACAGTAGACGAGCGTACCCGCGACACGTATGAGCGCAGGGAGAAGGCGCGGCGTGATGCTGCCGCACGGGAAAAGTGGGCGGCAAAGAAGGCACAGATGGAGATTGCAAGGCGCCTGCTCAAGCTTGGCAGACCGATTGACGAGATTATAGGAGTCACGGACTTAGCACGCGAGGAAGTCGAAAATCTGCGCGATTCTATGCATATGGACAGTACGCAATCCTGATTACCCACCGTAGATGCCGTGAACAGTAGTCATCATATCAAACACGCCGTCCGGGAGCTTTACGCGCCGGGCGGTGTTTTTGTTGATAGTCTCGTACAGCAGGTCGAGGATGGCGTTGTCGGCGTAGTCCGGGTCGAGTACCTCAAGCCCGCACAGGTCGAGGTACCGCCTCGCGGTGTCTGCTTCCTCGTTCAGCCTTTCGGCAATAGCGCGCACAGAGTTGCCGCGGGCTTTCATCTGAGGTTCGTATTGGAAGATGATGAAGAACCTGTGCGTCGTCACCTCATTTGCGGCGATGAACGAAACCTCGGTGATGTTGTCCTCTATCATCTCGCGGCAACTATCGTTTTCCTCGGCGTCATAGTACTTGCGCTCAGCAGTATCTTCAGGAAGACTACGTTAAGCACCATCATCAAACACATGGAGGCGAACATCCGCGCCCAGCCTTTGAAAATCTCCGACGTGTTCCTGCTGCCGCCCATAGCGAAAGCCCAGGGCGCGAGCAGCGTCAGCACCGCTGTCAGGAAATACCTCTCGCCGACGGCGAAGAACAGCTTCACGATTTGCCACATAAGGACGACGCCTACTATGAGGACAAGCAGCCAAG
>WRJQ01000078.1 GCA_009778485.1 Oscillospiraceae bacterium | reverse complement strand
AAGGGTTTTGCGGCGGATTTCCATGATGTTATAGCTGTCCTCCGACGACGGCGCCCACTTTATGTATTCGCCGCCAATTGCATCACAAGCCGTGCGGTACTCATAGCCTTTGCTCGGGGCGATGATACATATGCGCTTGCCCTGCTCGCGCAGCCGCATGGCGGCGCATTGGATGCCGAACGTCTTGCCGGCGCCCGTCGCGCCGAACCACGCTATGTTTCCGTTGCTGTATTTTGAGCGGTCGAACAGGTCAATCATGCAGGCTGAGTTGTTATGCATATTCTTCCCGAGGAAGATGCCCTTCTTGTCGCACAGCTCGAACGACGCGAATGGGAACGACGCCGCGACGCCTGTTGTGAGCGCATTGCGCCGCGACTTTCGCTCTATGTCCGGGTCGATGTATATAAGCGGCAAAGACGATAAAAACCCCTGCTCGTGCTTGAAGTCGCACCGCTTGGCGAGCATGTCTATGGACACGCACAGCGTCTCCACCGCCGAAACCCTGTATTCGAGCGTATCTGCGTCTTCCGCCGTAACTTCGATGATCGTGTGCATATAGTAGAAGTCCTCGCTGTTGCGGTTCATGTTGTCCTTAATGTACAAACCAGCGCTGATAGCGCTGTCAAGCTCCTCGTAGTCCTGGCGCGTGTCGCCGACGTCGCGCATCCGGGAACGGTTCACCATAGTGGTCTTTGCTATCTTCGACAGGACCTTCTCCCTCGATTGCCGCTTTATGATGAAGTTGAGCCCGATTCCCTCGCCGGCCTCGACGAGCGACGACAGCCACCCGTTACCTACTACGGTTGAATAACCGTAGCCTGTGACATACAGGTATGCGTGATACACGCCGTCGACTTCGATATGGTCGCGCCCCGTGAGGTCTACCGCCGAGGGCGAGAGTACGTCCAACAGCGTCGTAGACCCCTGCTCTATCAGTATGTCGTCATCATCTCCGGCTTTCTTTCCGAAAGGTAGCCTATGCCAGAACCGCCTTTTCAATTGACCAGCCTTTTCGTCAAAGTCATTATCAAGCTGTTCGTCAATAACGGATGCTGATATTCTTTTGTTTTTTGGCATTTTTTGCTCCCTCCCGGCTATGCGCCGTAAATACCGTGGACTGCGGTCATCATGTCGAACACGCCGTCCGGCAGCCTTACACGCCGGGCGGTATTTTTATTGATAGTCTCGTACAGAAGCTCAAGCACGGCATTGTCGGCATAGTCCGGCTCAAGCACCTCAAGCCCGCATAGGTCGAGGTACCGACGCGCAGTGTCGGCCTCTTCGCTGAGCCGTTCAGCGATGGCCCGGACCGTGCCGCCGCGCGCCTTCATCTGCGGCTCGTACTGGAACACTATGAAGAACCTGTGCGTCGTCACCTCGTTGGCGACGATGAACGACACCTCCTCGATGTTGTCCTCTATCATCTCGCGGCACTTCTCGTTTTCCTCGGTATCATAGTACCTACGCATCTGTGCGATGTAGCTCTCCAAGTCCAGCCTCTGTGTGACGACGCGAACCTGCAAATTATTAGGCGCTATTTTCAAATACGACGCGAAGTAATATATGATCGTCTGTTGTTCATGCGGCGTCTTTAGATGGAAATTCACAGGCAGCACCTCAATGACCTTGATAAAGCGCCGGTCCCGGGTAATAGCCATGCCGCCGACTATGTTCTTTATCGGGAGCCATTCCTGTATACTCCCGTCAAATTCGCCCCCGTCGCTGCCAAGCCCTCTAATGCTTCCGCCGAAGATAAGCTCTTTCAAACCCACTGTATCCAACCTCCCCCCTGTAAGTAAGTACCCTGCGCTTCCTACGCCAGCCTGCCCACGCTTTCAGCCACCGGGACAGGCTGTCGTCGCTGATGCCGATTAGGGCGAACCCCGCGATCGGAATGAAAATGATCAGCGTTACGATGATATTGGTCGTCAGCTTGAAGGGCAAAAGGTTAAAACATAGGAACAGCACCGGCGCGCCCAGCAGCAGTGCCTCTATAACGTTCCTGATTTCAAACATGCCAAAGACCCTGCCCGCATCGGTAAAGTTCGCGGGTATGTAATATGTTTCATAATTCATCGTTTTCCTCCATGTATTGAAGCAGTCGCAGACGGTTGGCGGAAAGATCCTTCAACAGCCCGCGTACCTCGCGCGCCCTGTCATTGGCGATGCTCTCGAATGCCTTCAGCATAAGGGGCGCGCCGTTTGGGGCGCAGTCGTAGCGCCCTTTATACTTGTTTAACTCCAAGTCGCTCACGAACTGCTGCGACACTCCGGCGGCTTTAGCAAGCTCCTTCGCCGTTATCTTATGCTTCAGGCGCAGGAACCGCATCACTGTGACCCTGCTCATGTCATTATCCAGAACGGCCCGCCCGCGTATGTGCTGCGCCCTGCCTCGTTAAGTATCAGCCGCAGGTCCCACTGCTCGTTTGACCGAACCAGCGAGCCCGAGTCGGCGACTAGCACCTTCCCGTCCGACGTAATGCCGCGTAAAACTATAAAGTGCCCGTAATTAGTGAAATGCCCCGGGCCCATTATCGCTATGACCAGCTTGCCGCCAGACAGCGCTTCAACGAGTTTTTCAGCATCATGCCCTATGCCCTCGACAGTGAGCCCGTAATGCGCGCCGCCCTCCGTGATCAGCGTCCTGTACGAGCCGCTGCCCTCTGAGTAGTAGCCGTTTGCGGCCGCCCAGTTAGCGACCTCCGGCGGCGTGACCTGGTTACTTGTGAGCGAAGACACGACGATGGCGAGCGCCGAAGGCCCGCAGGCGGAGCGCGGGCGGGTACAAGAGAGGAGGGCCGTGGCATGACGGGCGGCGAGAGAGAGACTTTTAAGGCGATTGCGGGTTCACCCGCCTACCCCGCTTTCAGGGAGACCCTTGAGGCGGAGGTGCGGAGGAACACGGAGCGGCTTTTCAACATGACCGACACGCTGGCGACGGCGCGGGTCGTGGGGGTGAATTTTGCTTTGAGGCACATCGTGGATTCGCTGGACGCGGCACTGGACGGGAGGAACCCGAAGCCAACGGGTTCGCCGGACTGGGCTCCTGCGTTCGACTGACGGCGGTGCGAGACAAGAAAGGCGGCGTAATCCAAGCGGTTTCTTGCTACGCCGACCAACACAAACCCCCGGATGGCACCGGGCTTGATGAGGAAGGACACAGGATGAGTAAACAGGCAGGAGCGTTCGCGCTGGATGATACCAGCCCGGACACGGGGACAGGCGCGGAGATCGGAAGCGCCCAAGACCCGCAGGCGCGTGTGAAAGAACTGGAGGCACAACTCCAAGGCGAGCGTGTCGAGCGTGGCC
>WRJQ01000077.1 GCA_009778485.1 Oscillospiraceae bacterium | reverse complement strand
TCATGTGGAGCGCTCGCGAATTGACGCATGGATGCGTCATTGAGCGATAGAAATGAAATGTAGCGCCTGGAGGTAGTGGGTACCTGAACAGAGTAACAAGCTATACAGAGAAATAAAGAAGAAAGGAAGAAACAACACTATGAAAATGATACCTTTTGGGAAAACCGGCATGACAGTATCCGCGACCGGATTCGGCGCGATACCGATCCAACGCATCAGCACCCAAGAATCAACCCTGATACTGAGGAAAGCCTATGACTCAGGAATAACGTTCTTCGACACAGCAAGAGGCTACACGGACAGCGAAACAAAAATCGGCGCCGCCCTCAGCGACGTGCGCGACAAAATCGTAATTACGACGAAAACGCACGCCCGGGATTATGACGCCGCTATGAAAGACCTGGAAACGAGCCTAAGCAACCTGAAAACCGACTACATCGACGTATATCAGCTCCACAACCCGAACTACATACCGAAACCGGGCGACGAAAACCGGCTCTACGAGGCGGTATCCGACGCGAAAAAAGCCGGGAAAATACGTCACATAGGCATAACAAACCATCGCCTCGACCTGGCAAACCAGGCCATTGACTCCGGACTATATGAAAGCCTCCAGTTCCCCTTTAGTTGCATATCCTCTGATGAAGATATAGAGCTCGCGAAGAAGTGCGACGGCGCCGGCATGGGTTTCATCGCCATGAAAGCCTTGGCCGGCGGGCTGATAACAAATGCCAAAGCCGCATTCACGTTCCTCAGGCAGTACGAGTTTGTAGTACCCATCTGGGGAATCCAGCTCGAAAGCGAACTCGACGAGTTCATCGCCCTCGAAAAATCACCGCCCCAACTCGATGAAGCGATGATGGCCTCGATTGAAAAAGACCGCGCCGAACTGTCCGGCTCGTTCTGCCGCGGCTGCGGTTATTGCCTGCCCTGCCCTGCGGAGATACCTATCCCAATGGCAGCCAGGCTCTCATACATGATGGGGCGCAGCCGCTTTGAGCAGTTTCTGGAAGACGGCTGGGCTGCTCAGATGGAGCGTATAAAGGACTGCCGCGAGTGCGGCCACTGCAAGGAGCACTGCCCCTACGGCCTTGACACCCCGGAAGTGCTGAAAGCCCAATACGAGATGTATTGCGAGTTCAGGAAGACGCACTAAACGTCCTAGAGCGAGAACTGTGTCCTTGATATGACGTCGTTTTGGATCTCCGGCGACAGTTGCACGAAGTAAGCCGAGAACCCCCCGATCCGCACAACGAGATCCTTATGCTCGTCAGGCTCCGACCTGGCCTGATCCAGTTCCTCGGCGTCGATGATGTTGAATTGGATATGGGACCCCCCTGCCGCCATATAGACGTTCGTGTACGCAATGAGTTTATCTATGCCGCCCTCGCCTTCAAGCACAGACGCGGAGAACTTCTGGTTCAAAACGGAAGCATAAGCGATATCGCTGAAACAAGCGGCGCAGGCAGAGCGGATCACTGCGGTCGGCCCGTTCTCATCCGCGCCCCGCATAGGCGATAGCGCCCCGTCGTTCAGCGGTTTGAGGGCTTTGCGGCCATTGGGCAGCGCCCCTGCGCCCAAGCCCCCGAAGTAATGCCAGGCAAGCCCCTCCCGCGAGATCATATACTGCCTGAAAGGCGAGTTGTCGTATGCGCGGATTATCGCCGCCGAGTCCTCGCTGATGCGCTTGACCAGCGCGTCCGCCTGAGGCATATCGTTGCCGTATTTCGGCTGCGCCAGGCACAACTGGCGCACCTTCTCGCCAGAGGCCCCTTCAAAATCGCTGTATATAGCGTCCAGCAGCTCATCCATCGGCAAGGCCTTCCGGCGGAACACGAGTTCGTCGATTGCGGTAAGCGAGTCGGCGACGTCAATAATCGCGCGATCGGAGATGCCGTACATTGAATAGTCCGGGTGAGGTATGAGCAGGTCCTGCCCGAGTTCCGTGCTTGCTTCGATGCCAAGTATTGAAAGCAGCGGCGTGCGGTAGTACGCAGGCTGTACCTCCCTGGCTACCCCTCCGAGCCACAACACGCGGTGGCACAGGAATTTATGCTGCGCCAGAAATGCCTGATAAATCTCTTCCATGGATGAAAACGCGCGCGGGTCGCCTGTTTGCAGCCCCGTCTGCCGCCCGTTGACATCCTTGCCATTGTGAAGGACGAGGTGCAGGAGCCCCGCCAGGTTGAACGCCGCGACTCCTTCGGCGCCGTAGTGCTCCGCCCGGTTCGGCAGGCACGGGTACACGCAGCCCAGGCTCGCCCAATCAACCGCTTCTTCATAGGGTATCCCGTCGCGGACATAACTGCTCACGACAATCTCGTCATTTTCGAAAAGCGGTATGCCGCCTTTCGTCGCGATATTCGTCCTGACTGCTTTTTCCATGAGCCATTTTGGCGTATCGTTATTCCAGCGCAGGCAGACCGTCGGCGAGGAGAGCTTCAGCAGCCCCGTGATATGCAGTATCAGGTAACTGAGCTCATTGGCCATATCCGTGCCACTCTTCCCGAGCCCTCCTACCATTACGCTGTTTATTCCAAAGTTTATCTGGTGGGATTCTTTCTGAGACGCCCCGGATACGAAGGTCTGCGTGCCCCAGCGCCCGATAAGATCCGCGAGCTGAGACGCCATGTTCTCCAGGGGCTCGCCGTTATCCAGACCCCGCGAAAAGAACGGATACAGGTACATGTCAGCGCGCCCCCAGTGGCAGTTGTTCTGCGCCGGGTTTTCCAGCATTTTCCCCAGATTGCAAAACTGCATGGACTGCAGCGCTTCGCGGAAAGTCCGGGCAGGGTTCTGCGGTACGTACTCGCAAATCTGCGCTATATCGGTCAGTCGTTGCCGCATATCCGGATCTTTCTGCGCGCGCGCCATTTCGCGTGCCAACGCAGCGTAGCGGCAGGCGTGGCGTACTACTGCTTCGAGGACAATGACAGCCGATCTCCAGAAATATATCTTGCCAATATCTGTATCTTTGCGCTCGATCGCCCGCGCTATCCGCTCCTCGCACTCGCCTATGTACCCGGCAAGGCCTACCTTCAGGATTTTCTCCCAGGATAGCGTGCTCGTACTCTGCCCCGTTATCGCGGAGTCCAGAGAGGGGTCCTTCAGTTTCGCGTCTTCAGCGTCGCGCGCCCAGCTCCCTACGAGTTCTTCCCACGCATGGTATGTTGCTTCGCGCATAGTAGCGCCGCTGAACTCGGCGACGCTCGCGCGGAGAATCGCGAGGTCTTCGCCGGATAGGCTTGTTTTCGCGTCAAGCGTCAAGCCGATCTCCGCGCCGGACAGCAGCCCCGGAATGTAGTCGCCGTTGACGTCTATCGCAGTGCAGCAACCTATCACCCCCGGCGTCGGGCGCCCGACGATTTCATCGAAGGGATGGATTTTAATCTCGATGTTGTCGAGTACGCAGGCGAGCAGTTTCGCTCTGCGTATTTGTATGTCCTCTCCGCGCGTCGCGCGCCAGGACAGGACCGTCCACTTCTCGCGGTCGGCATAGACTTTCCATGGCTCTGCCTTCATAGCGCTCCGCCACGCTTCATTGCGCTCGCTCAGCGTAAGCGCGTCAATTCTCTCCAGCAGTCCGCTGTCAATGGTCTCCGGCATATTATCCGCTCCCCTTACCTAAATTCTTGTGTCTGTTCAGGTACCCACTACCTCCAGGCGCTTCATTGCATTTCTTCCGCTCGAATGCGCATCCATGCGCATACTCGCGCGCTACGAATAATTTCCATATG
>WRJQ01000076.1 GCA_009778485.1 Oscillospiraceae bacterium | reverse complement strand
CGAGCGAGCGTTACAGCTTGCTGTGACGCGAGTCTTAGTGTAATCCGCAGCGACGAGGTTGCGCTTACGAAATGAAATATAGCGCCTGGACGGGGTACCTGAACAGTTACAACTGTTATCCTAACAGCTCCAGCACCTGGTCCGCGATGCCCTGCGGGTCCATGCGGTAATACTTGTAGACCTCATCCGGGTCGCCCAGCACCGCGAACTCGTCAGGGAGCCCAATGCGCTTGAATTTTCCGCTAAAGCCATGTTCCAGCAGGAACTCCGCAACGGCGCCGCCCAGCCCGCCGTTGATCGAGTGCTCCTCAACCGTGACGATGCAGGAGGTCTCGCGCGCGCACTTGCTTATGGTATCGACATCCAAAGGCTTTATAGTGTGCATGTCGATGACGCGGGCTTCTATACCCTTCGTCTCTTTGAGGATCTTCGCGCCCATCATAGACCAGTAGACGCTCGATCCGGCAGAAATCAACGTGAGATCCTTCCCCGGCAATGTCTCGATCGCCTTGCCGATTTCGTACTCGTAATCCGGCGAAGCGTACACGTTGGGCGAGCCTCCCCGGTCGATGCGGATAATCATCGGCCCGACATGCTCCATAGACTTCCTGATGATCTTGCAGCATTGATCAGCGTCCGCGGGCACGCATATCGTCAGGTTCGGTATAGCTCTGTAGAGCGCCAGGTCCGCTATGCAGTTGTGCGTAGGCCCGCCTGCGGCCGTGACGCCGGCGTGAGTCCCGATGAGCCTGACGTTGACTTTGTTGTAGGCTATATCTGTGTGTATCTGGTCTGCGGCGCGCAGGGGCAGGAACGGACCGAACACTTGCGAGAATACGGTAAGGCCCGACAGCGCGAGGCCTGCGGATGCGCCGACCTGGTTTGGCTCGGCGATTCCGAAGTTGAAGCATCTTTCCGGGTATTTGCTGAGCAGTTTTCCCGCGGAAGATGAAGGCGCGACGTTGTCCGTGTATGTGAACACGAAGTCAATCCCTTCTTCGGCCATGCGGAAAAGTTCCTCTCCGTATGCTTCGCGCGCGCTGGAGAGCATCTGGTCAAAGTTGAAAGTCGTCTGCACTGCCATTATCGTACCCTCCTGCTATTCTCGACCGATACAAGCGCCTGCTCGAGCTGCTCCTTAGCGATTCCGCCGCCGTGCCACTTGTAGTCGTTTTCCATGAAGTCCACTCCGCGCCCTTTGATGGTGTTGGCGATTATGAATACGGGCTTGCGCCTGTACTCGGGTTCTGCCGGTGGTAAATCCTGCAGCGCTTTGCAGACCTCATACATATTGTTGCCGTTGATCTCGACGACGTCCCAGCCGAATGCCTTTACCTTCTCGTCAAGCGGGTCGATGTTCATGACGTCCCGCGTGAAGCCTGTCATGGAGACTTTGTTTTTGTCGCATATACATACGAGGTTGCCGAGCTGGTAATGCGCCGCTGCCATCATCGCTTCCCAGTTCGTGCCTTCGTCAAGCTCGCCGTCGCCCGTTATCACGAATGTGCGCCAGTTCTTCTTTTGCACGCGCGCTCCGAGTGCCATCCCGACTGCGATAGGCAGGCCGTGGCCCAGGGATCCGGCTGAGACCTCGATCTGAGGGCAGTAGAGCCGGTTCGAGTGCATTCCGAACTGCGCCGTGTCCAGCGTCTCGAAGTGTTCGACCATATAGTCGATCGTATAGGCGCCCAGGTCTGCAAAGATCGTGTACAGGGTCTCGCTGCAATGGCCTTTCGACAGTATGAGCCTGTCGCGTTCGTCCCAATCGGGCCGGGAGACGTCGTAGTTCATGTAGCGATAGTACAGCGCGACGCACAGCTCCACTATCGAAAGTTCCCCGCCCAGGTGCCCCATCCCGATGCGGTAGACGAAGCCCAGCAGGTCTTTGCGGATTTTTACGCATTTTTCTTCCAGTTGCTTAACCGTTTCGATGTCGATGTTATAATTTCGCAATATACTCTCTCCTTTGTTTTGATATTCTACAGATTGCCGCCTCGCGACCTTCGAAAGCAAACAGCACTAGTACTACCACCTTGTGAGTATCATAGCCCAGCTTTCCTTGGGTTCTGCCTGCTCGAGGCTTTCGTTCCATTCCTTGAAGTCCCGCTCCCTCATGCGGCCCTCGGCGAGGAAGTCGCAGTAACGGTCGCCCCAGCCTACGAAGTAAAGGATGTGGTAGCCGTATGCCTCCGTCTCTACCAGTTCGCTGTCGCCGGGCTTCCTCTCAGGGTCGAACAGCCACTCGTCGACCTCGCTGACCATCCTGTTATCGTAGGTGTAGCGCGTTATCCTGTCGTAAAAGCCGCCTTCCCTGTCGTCGTCGGAGTTATCCAGCATGGTTATCAAAGTCTCTTCAGTGCCGCCGGTCCTGATGAACATATCGAAGACCGACTCCGCCCAGGTCCTGGCAGACTCGTCGGCTTCAGCGAGGGCTTCAGCGTAGCCTTGTTCGTCGTCGTAATAGTCGTCCGGATCGACTTCGTCACGCAGGGTCAAGAGCTGCCGCATTTCGGGCATTTTATAGTCATTGTTATCGCGGGAGAGGAACATGACTGCGTAAGTGCCGCTCGTGGACTCCGCCGTCGTGGTCTCCTCGCGGACGCGCTGCGGCTCCCTGAGCCACGGCCCGTATATGCTGCCCAGCCAGTCGCCCTGGTAATCCCTGAACGTTGAAGCATCCTCTGCGTAGGTATCTTCGTCGTACTCCCTCGCGGCGGCGACAAAGTCCTCTTCGGTCTCGACGCCTGCAAGTATCCCTCTGGCTTTAGCCAAAGACTCTGCCTGGGCTTCCTCCTTCGCAGCTTCGTATGCCTCGTCGCTGTCAAAGTCATCTTCATCGACTTTATCCGCGTAGACAAGGAAATATCTGAACTCGAAAATATCGAGCATGTCCTTCTCCTCGTCGTAGTACGCTGATAACTGCGCCGGGGAGTATGTGAACGAGTTGTACTTATCCACGGCATACGCGCTGACCAGCGCGGTAAACGTGGACACTTCCCTGTATGCTTTCTCGTTCATGGAGCCGCCGTAGACTTGCGCGAGCAGGCTGTCCAGAGTGGGGTGCCCGTACATCTCCGCCATATACCTCATGTTCTCAATATCGGCATCGACGGTAGCGAGCGCTTCTTCCGTAAGCTCGTACCCGTTTTGCATGGCGTCGTTGTAGTATGCGACCAGCTCCTTCATGCGGCCGATCGCCATATCGCCGTAGACGTCCGCCCATGTTTTGCCGGTCTCTTCGTCGTAGATCTGGCTTTTGTGCGGCCTGTCGGTGCTCGGGAGCATCTCTTCGTAATAGTCGCCCATCTGCTCGTACAGCATCTGCTGGTACTCGAGCTCCACGGTTTTGTAGAAGTAGTCAAAATCCGTTGCTGTGAACTTCTTGCCTCCGACTGTCACGACTGTCATAACCCGCCGCAAGTATTTTGAGTTGACAAGGAGCGCTCCCAGGAAGAGCACAGCGAGGACGACTACAACGGATATCGTTATTATCCTGATCTTCCTCTTCTCTTTTTGCTCCTGAAGCGCCCTTGCCTCGCGGCGTTCCGCCCCGCTTTTTTTCTTCGCTTGTGTACCGCTCATAAGCCTGTCATTCCTTTACGTTGTTTGAATTAATATGGTTTGCCCGACAAAACCGCGTCTGACGTTTTTTGTGTGATTTTTTCGTCAGGCGAGTCCAATATGTTGCGGTAATACTATGTGTATTACCCAACATATTGGGCGAAGTCTGGCGGGAAAAGCGCCAAAAAGAGGCGGGCGTGCTTTTGTCTGGCAACC
>WRJQ01000075.1 GCA_009778485.1 Oscillospiraceae bacterium | reverse complement strand
CCCCGAACTGAACTACGGCGCGGCAGTCCACGCCGATAAATGGATCCCGATACTCCCGAACACCGACGCGGCGCTCCAACTGGCGATTGCGTATATATGGATCACAGAAGGCACATACGAGAAAGAGTACATAGCGACGCACGCCCACGGCTTCGATAGGTTCGCGGACTATGTCCTCGGCAAGGAGGACGGCGTACCCAAGACCCCCGCGTGGGCGACAGGTAAATGCGACGTGCCTGAATGGACGATCAAGGCTCTCGCCCGCGACTGGGGCAAAAAAATCGCAAGCATAATCCACTCAAACGGCGGGAGCCTTATTAGGGGGCCATACTCGTCCGAGCCGGCCAGGCTCGAAGCTATGCTCCTGGGCATGCGCGCGCTCGGCAGCCCCGGCGTCCACCAGGCCAAGATGATCGAGTTCAACCTTTGGAACAGGCACTACCCGCTGCCATACCAAGGCGAGTTCGTCCCTGCCGTGCCGCAGATCTGCGACCCGCTGAGGCCGGTTGACGGCGATGTGAGCCCGGAGATCGACATGGGCAGGTACATACTGCGCGAGCCTCAGAAGCAGCGCGTACCGGAGCTAATCGACTTGTTCAAGCAGTTGCCCGCGCCGCAGCAGTTCATACCGCGCACGCTCATACACAAAGCTATCCTCGACGGCAAGGCGGAATGGTACGGTATGCAGTGTTTCTCATCCAGCCAGCAGCCCGACGCCGATAATTTCAGGAAACCGACGACGGAGTACCAGTTCGAGAAGATCGTCTACCCGCGCCCGGGGCTTTCGCAGGTCCACATGATATGGTCTTCGGCCCCATGCCAGACAACCTGCTGGAATGACGGCAATCTTTCTATAAAGGCTTTCCGCGACGAAAGCATCGAGTGTTTCGTCGTGCAGCACCCCTGGATGGAGAACGACTGCTGCTTTGCGGATCTTATCTTCCCCGTCGTGACAAAGCACGAGATGCACGACATAAGCAACGATATGTCCAGCGGCGCGTTCACCTCGATTTACCTTGAAGGCGTGTGCTGCGACCCGATTGGCGAGTCCAAGTCGGACTTCGACGTATGCGCCGAGGTCGCTAGGAAGCTCGGGCCGGATTATCACAAGGCATACACAGGCGACTTTACGGAGGAAGAGCGCGTGCGTCTCTTCTACAAGGTTTCCGGCTGCGAAGAGAAGATGTCGTGGGAAGAGTTCAGCGAGCGTAAAATCTTTGTCGTGCCGTGCCTGAAGGACGCGCTGGATCTCCCGCCGGGGCTCCGCAAATTCTATGAGGACCCGGCCAATAACCCGCTCACGACCCCAACGGGGCTTTTGGAGTTCACTTCGACCGCAATAGATAAATATATGCCGGGGGATCCGGAGCGGCCGCCGATACCGAAATGGGTCGAGAGGAGCGAGACGCACGACGAGCGCCTGTCAGGCGACCGTGCAAAGAAATACTCGCTGCTGTGCATGTCGAACCATGGCAGGTGGCGAATGCACGCGCAGTGCGACGATATGATTTGGAACCGCGAGGTCGGGACGATGAAAGTCCGGGCGAAAGACGGGTATCAGTACGAGCCCGCGTGGTTGCACCCCGTCGAGGCCGCAAAGCGCGGGATTAGCCATGGCGACGTCGTTAAGGTCTTCAACGAGCGCGGCGCGGTGCTATGCGGCGCCTACGTGACCGAGCGCCTCAGCCCGAACGTATGTTACGTGGACCATGGCGCGCGCGTCGACGCTATCATACCCGGCGAACTCGACCGCGGCGGCGCGATCAACCTCATCACGCCGACAGCCATGACCGGAAAGCACTCAACAGGTATGGCGACCTCCGGCTTCCTTGTAGAGGTCGCGAAGGTGACGGACGAGGAGATGGACGGCTGGAAGAGGGACTACCCGGCTGCGTTTGCAAGGAAGCTCGACTATGCGGCAGGCGTCATCCTGGACGGCTGGCTGCTCGAAAGTTGACAGACGCCGGTCGGTTTTATAGATGAGGGCAGCCAATGGTTTTTTCGAGCCTGGTTTTTCTTGTGTTGTTTTTGCCAATCTTCCTTATATCATACTATGTGATACCGGGGAGGTTCGTAAAAGCTAAAAACGCGGTGCTGCTGCTCTTTTCCCTTCTCTTTTACGCTTCCGGCGAGCCTATTTGGGTGGTTGTCCTTGTTTTCTCAGGGTTGTGGGACTATACGATAGGCTTGTTCATCACCCGGTTCAGGGGCAGGTGGCAGTCCAAGGCGCTTTTATGCCTGTCGATGTGCGGGAACCTGGGATTGCTGCTCTTGCTTAAATACGGGGCGTTTTTCCTGAGTTTGATCGGCGTTACCGCGACTTTTGCGCCTACGCTGCCAATTGGGATTTCATTTTACACGTTCCAGACCTTATCATATACCCTCGATTTGTACAGGGGCGAGGTAAAGCCGCAGCGCAATCCGATTACGTTTTTGTCATTTGTGGCGATGTTCCCGCAGCTTGTGGCAGGGCCGATCGTACGGTACGCGGATGTAGAAGAGGGGCTCGCGCAAAGGCGGGTGACGGCCAAGTCGTTCAGCTATGGGGTCACGCGTTTCGCGGCCGGTCTCGGGAAAAAGGTCATTCTGGCAAACCATGCGGGCAAGATCGCAGCCGAGCTTCTGGGCGCGGACGTCGCGTTTGCCTCCACCGGCGGCGTATGGCTGGGCACTCTCATGTTCATGTTCCAGATCTATTTCGATTTCTCGGGCTACTCTGATATGGCTATTGGACTCGGGAAGATGATAGGGTTTGACTTCAAGGAGAATTTCGACCATCCATACACTGCCAAGTCGATTACGGATTTCTGGCGGAAGTGGCATATTTCCCTCGGCTCTTTTTTCAGGGACTATATATATATCCCGCTGGGCGGGAACAGGCGACGCGCCGTGCTCAACATTCTGCTGACCTGGTTCCTGACCGGGTTGTGGCACGGCGCTTCGGTCAATTTCATCTTGTGGGGTATGTATTTCGGGGTAATCCTACTCCTTGAGAAGTATGTCCTGCGCGGGCTTTTACAGAGGGTCCCCGCGTTTATTGCGCATCTCTACAGCTTGATTGCTATCTTATTCGGCTGGCTTATATTCTATTTCACGGACCTGGGGCGACTCGCGGCGTTCGCGGCGCGGTTCTGGGGCGCGGGCGGCCCTTTCACAGATCCGCGCACGACGGAGCTGCTTCTGGGGAACCTGTGGATGCTGCCCGTTCTGGCATTGTTCTCGACCCGGATACCTGCGAGGGTCGCAGGGCGCCTCAAGGGCGCCGCCCCGTACTCGGAGCACGTAATCAACTTCGCCCTTTTGTGTTTCTGCTTCGTTCTGCTGATAGGCCAGTCATTCAATCCATTCATATACTTTCGGTTTTAGTTGGGTTGCGTGCCGGATCCCCGCGTTAATGCAAAGATGCGGCGGGATTTGATCGGTGGTTACCGGGGAGGTGGTTGCGCGGTATGAAATATAAGGCAAACATTATAGTGTTCCTAGCGGCGCTGGCTTTGCTTGTCGCGGTCGTGTTCATCATGCCGCCGGATCCCGGCGCCGGGGACTTTGAGAACCGCGCCATGTCGCCCATGCCTCAACTCAGCGTCTCTAGTTTTTTCGACGGGAGCTTCTTTAAGGGCATTGACGACTATATGAGCGACGCAACCGCCTACAGGACGTCGATGCTGCAGTTTGCATCCGATTTCGAGCGCAGCTTCGGAATCGGCGTCCCGGGCAGCGCGACTTTGGCAGACGTTTCGACTGAGGATCTGGGGCTTGGTATAATCCCGGAAGTGGAGGATGAGGATCTGCTCATCGAGCTGCCGGAGC
>WRJQ01000074.1 GCA_009778485.1 Oscillospiraceae bacterium | reverse complement strand
TTTCCTGATTGACAGGTATTTGGCGTATATATCATCGTCACCGGGATGCTCTTTGAGTTTGCCAATGACAGTGCTTTCAGCGTCTTTGACGCTTTCCATATTCAGCACAGCACTCATTTCCTTTGGCGCCATGAACCCTGACGAGCCGTGCGTGCCGTCGGGCAGGATGTCGAAGCCGCGCGGATCCTTCGTGTATTTATAACCTGAAAAGAAGATATAGCCCTTTTTCGTTATGAGGCAGAACAGGAGCACGCAGGCGGCGGTTATGACGAGCCCCTGCGGCGTGAAGACGGCTATGAAGTTCCTTAAAGGGTTGGCCACCCATATACTGCCAACCGTCTCGCCTGGCTGCCCGAATGTCGAGCGGATGCCGAGCCTGATGGAGTTGACGAACATCCCATAGAAGTACCATGCAACTATGCCGAGGGGGATGTACTTCTTTATCTTATCCTTTTGCCGGGAAAGGATCCTCCCGAACTTGTTTCCCGCCATTGCCTCAAGTTTCGCGATACGCTCAGATAGTTTAGCCATATCCTTCGCTGCCTCCCGTACCAACATCGAAGGAGTGGAGCGAAAAGCCTTTGCCGAAAGCGGCGTCGAGCACGGGCTGCTTTATCTGTGCGTAAGCAACAAAGCCGTCACGCGGGAACAAGCCCATAATCAGCCCTTCTAACTGTTCTTTAAAAGCGACGAGCGCCACGCCTTTCCTGCCTACCTTTTTTGCGTCCTCAACCACGCGAACGGCGCGGCGGACATCCATATCGGCGGCTATGATCAGAGGGCGCCCGCCGTCAATGACGCCGTCAGACCCCGTGATCTGGTCGTCGCGCTGTACCCATCTGTCGCCGTACGCGGCTTTGGCTATCTTCACGTTATACCCGGGCTGGCGCATCAGCGCGAGCTGCATTGCGCCGGTCTCATCGCAGGAGATGAGATGGACGGGGAGATCGGCATTCCGGTAGACGTCGCCGAAATCACGGTATCCTTGCTTGCCGTGACGAGTGGATACCTCCCCACCGTTGAGCTGCCCGTGTATATCCGAGTAGCCCTTGCCGGCAAAGATCATAGCGATTGGGGTATCCAGCCTGCTGTCCAGCACAGATGCGAGGTTATGGAAATGCCGAAGCTCATTCGTCAGGTACATCCCGTTGCTATGGCTATCTACATACTGGAGCATATAGCCCTTGTCACCCCAGTGGCCGAAACCGATGCAGCTCGCGGCGTTCATCATATTCCCTTCGCCGGTTCTGAGGCTGAAAGCTGGGAAAAACGAAGGCTGCATCGATAGGGAGTCAATGCTGTCTGTGAGCGTATCAATCCCTGCCCGGAGGGCAGTGAGCATCACCGAGGACACATCCAGTCTGCGGCGGAGGGCAACGCTGCCGGCGGAGGCCCTCTTGGAGCCCGGGTCGTAGCAGTAGCCAGCTCTGGCAAGCGTGTCATATCCCTGCGGGGTAAGCATTATAAACCTGTTCTTGCTGGACAGCCTGAGCAGCCCCAGTTTCATCAGTAGTCGTATCTCGCCTGACTTGCCGATATAACCGAGGCGGTTGAGCGCATCATACGGAAGCCAGCGGTACATCCCCGCGAGCCGCAGTATTCTCAGGTCCCTTTCGTCGAGTATCATCAACATCGCCACCTTTTTGTAGTCATAGGCTGCATAGGAGGGTCACATCAGAGCCATTGTGCCTGAAGCCTGCTATGCAGCCCCATTGATTCCGCGGGCATTTTCCGGCTGTGAACTTCGGTCACACGATACGTTCGTAGCGACCGAAGCGGCGCTGCCTGAAAGCGCACTGCTTGTAACCGAAGCCCCGGTGAGAGCGGGGCTTGAAAGCAACTGGAGGCTGAGCAGGTCATAAGGCGTTTCAGGTGAAAATCGGATAGCCGCCATCCATGACCTGAAAAAAATCGCCGATATCCGCCCTGGGCAGAAGGTATATATGGCAGGCCGTGTTTTTATCCCTCGTCGCCATGAGCGCGACCCCCAGCGTGAACTGGTCGTCGTCGGCAATCAAGCGCCCCTTCAGCGCGTTCGGTATAGCTTTCCAACCCTTGTTGTCCTGATCGAATACCCGCCGCGAATCGACGTCGCAGTGTTCGTCGACAACGAGCATCGCGTTTTTGTATCTTGGAAGCGCGCATACCCGCCTCTCATAATCGTCGAGCAGCCGTGTTATCGTGTCGCTGAGGTAAGCTGGGGTCTGGTACCGGCAGTTCGGGAGTAGGGCTCCCAGTTCGATGTGCAGCCAGCCGTAGTCGTTGACCTCAACCTTTCCTGATATGTCAAGGCGTTTCAGTTCTGGCTTCGAGCCAATCTGCCTATTGTGCGAAATGTGTTTTTCGCAGATGTTCCTGAGCATGACCACCCCGCCCTCGTATTGCGCGGACATTTTTTCCAGTGTTGCCGCGATACCATTCAGATTGACGCCACTGCTACTGAGCATTGCCATGAGGGCTCCGCTCGCTTTGTACGCTTCGAAAGTAATCTCCTGGATGGCTCTCATATCATTTTCTATGTCATTACGCATTTTTGGTAAACACTCCTTAATTAATTGCCGCGCACGGCGCGTTGTCACATTACCTACGCTCACGCGACGCCGTTATGTCGGCTACTGCGGTCGAAATAGCCGAGTACTCCTTGGCGCTGGAATGTATAGACAAGCTTATGCGGCTGTTGCCGATGGACAGCAAAGCCTCGCCGCGCCTACTGCGGGTTATCTGCGTCACCTCGTTGTCTGAGAGGTTGAGTATGCCTTTGACGAGCTGCGCCTCAATCTCCTCAAGCTGCATGATTATCTTGATGCGGCAGGCGTTTATAACGCCCTTGCCGTAACGCCCATCGTCTAGCGAGAGGAAGTCTGCCAGATCCTGCGATGCCGATATGAGGATGCCGTTGTAGCCTCGTATCGTCTTGGCGAGCTCCAGGACGCGCCCCGCGATCTCCGGCGTGGACGTCGCGCCGACGAGTATCCAGCTTTCGTCTATTATGAGGACGTCTTCCGTCAGGATGGATTCCTGGGCCATGTCGGTGCAGAACTGCGTGCTCCAGAAAGTGACGAACTCACGTAGCTCGTCCGGCGCCTCGGATACGTTCCACACGTAGTATTTCGCGTCCCGCTTGATATTGGATTGGCGCACCATGCTCGCGGCGGAGCCCGTGACGAACCTGAGCAGCGGTATTGCAAGGTGCTTGGTCTCATCCCTGCCGTGTAGCGTGCTATGCCAGTCGGCGAGCGTGGGGAATTCTTTGTACCCGCCGTCCGACGTGAACAAGGAATCATTGCTGAATGTGATGCCGAACGACTTGTAGCACTCGACGAGCGACGTGTCGAGGTAGTTCATGTCCTCGTCGGTGAGGTTGCGCTTCAGGAGCGCGAACGACGCTGTCAGCTTCGAAATATGGTTTGCCAATAGCGAATCGTTGCGCGAGACGCCCCTCGCCTCGGAGTCCGCGTCAAGGGTTTTGCGGCGGATTTCCATGATGTTATAGCTGTCCTCCGACGACGGCGCCCACTTTATGTATTCGCCGCCAATTGCATCACAAGCCGTGCGGTACTCATAGCCTTTGCTCGGGGCGATTATGAAGATGCGCTTGCCCTGCTCGCGCAGCCGCATGGCGGCGCATTGGATGCCGAACGTCTTGCCGGCGCCCGTCGCGCCGAACCACGCTATGTTTCCGTTGCTGTATTTTGAGCGGTCGAACAGGTCGATCATGCAGGCTGAGTTGTTGTGCATATTCTTTCCGAGGAAGATGCCTTTCTTGTCGCACAGCTCGAACGACGCGAATGGGAACGACGCCGCGACGCCTGTTGTGAGCGCATTGCGCCGCGACTTTCGCTCTATATCCGGGTCTATGTATATAAGCGGCAAAGACGACAAAAACCCCTGCTCGTGCTTGAAGTCGCACCGCTTGGCGAGCATGTCTATGGACACGCACAGCGTCTCCACCGCCGAAACCCTGTATTCGAGTGTATCTGCGTCGTCCGCAGTAACTTCGATGATCGTGTGCATGTAGTAGAAGTCCTCGCTGTTGCGGTTCATGTTGTCCTTAATATACAAACCAGCGCTGATAGCGCTGTCAAGCTCCTCGTAGTCCTGGCGCGTGTCACCGACGTCGCGCATCCGGGACCGGTTCACCATAGTAGTCTTTGCTATCTTCGACAGGACCTTCTCCCTCGATTGCCGCTTTATGATGAAGTTGAGCCCGATTCCCTCACCGGCCTCGACGAGTGACGACAGCCACCCGTTACCTACTACGGTTGAATAACCGTAGCCTGTGACGTACAAGTATGCGTGATACACGCCGTCGACTTCGATATGGTCGCGCCCCGTGAGGTCGATCGCCGAGGGCGAGAGTACGTCCAACAGCGTCGTAGACCCCTGCTCTATCA
>WRJQ01000073.1 GCA_009778485.1 Oscillospiraceae bacterium | reverse complement strand
TTAATCTTGAAATCACAAATTTTTATGGCAACACAAGAATAGCGAAATACACTGCAGATTACTATATTAATAACGCATACGATGACTCCCCCGAAAATATTGATGGGTACAAAACCTGGAGAAAGGTCAGCAACTAACCCGAAGGATTCCATTGCAGCATGCTGGCATAGACGGTGTGCTGAAACTCTGGTATCACCACAGCCGCCTTGGGACGACGGACTTCCTCACCGACAACGTGCAAGGCAAAGTGACAAGCTATACAGCCTTCGACGACTGGGGCGCCCTCACGATGAAGACAATAAGCAAGAAGACAAAGGATAAAACTGCTTCGAACCTTACGTTAGCTAATGCTCATAAATGAGGGCATTCAAATGATTGCAGCGTCCGCCGGAGGCGGGCAGACGGAGCACTAACAATGACTCTAAAGATTACGGGCACCGGTAAAGGCATCCCGCAAAAGAGCGTCTCAAACGACGAGCTTTCGAAGTTCCTGGACACGAGCGACGAGTGGATCACAACCAGGACGGGCATCAAGAGCAGGCACATCTGCACGCATGAGACGCTGACAGACCTTTGTGCGGAAGCGGCGATGCAGGCAATCGGAAAAGCAGGAATATCGACGTGCGAAGTCGACCTGATCATCTGCTCGACGATAGCGGGCGACTTCCGTACGCCGTCGCTGGCCTGCTGCGTAGCAGAGCGGATTGGAGCGAGCTGCCCTGCCTTCGACATCAACGCCGCGTGCACAGGGTTCATATATTCTCTTGAAGTCGCCTCAAGCCTGCTTGCAAGCGGCAAGTACGGCAGCATTCTGATTATCTGCGCGGAGAAAATGTCGGCGCACCTCGACTGGACGCAACGGGACACCTGCGTATTGTTCGGCGACGGCGCCTCTGCATGCGTGGTTGCAAACGGGAACGCGCTGAGGTATCTAAACATCCGTGCAACCCCCGATGTCTCTATGCTCTACGCTGCAAATGGCGTCGGTAACAGCCCATACGACACGACCGGAGCGCGCAAGGGCTATGTGAAGATGCGGGGGCAGGACGTGTTCAGATTCGCCGTCAACGCGGCGGAAACGGAGATCAGCGGGGCTATGGCAGCGCTTGGCATTACCGCAGAGCAAATAGACACAATCATCTTGCACCAGGCGAACAAGCGCATTATCGAAGCGACCATTGCAAAACTGGGACAGCCGAAAGAGAGGTTCCCGATGAACATAGACAGGTACGGCAACATATCGTCGGTTTCCATTCCGCTCATGCTCCACGATATGTTGGAGTGCGGTATGATAAAACGGGGCGAGACGCTGTTCATGGCTGCCTTCGGCGCCGGGCTGACTGCAGGCAGTTGCGTAATGGTATGGGAATGATGAACCGGGTACTGTTCAGGTACCCAAAAATATAGGGGGTATAGATTATGCTGGAAACAATCACAAAAGCGTTGCGGGACTACAAAGACGATCAGGAACTGGCCGTCACGGAACAAACTACATTCGAGGAACTTGAGCTCGACTCGCTGGACGTTGTGGAGCTTGCAATGAAACTCGAGGAAGAGCTGTCCGTCACGATTGAGATGAGCGACGACATCAAGTCCGTCGGCGACTTGCTCAGAGTCCTTCAAGCCGCATAGCAAAGGAGAGCCATGATCAAGACGCCTGTAACCGAGCTAATCGGTATCGAGCACCCTGTGTTCCAGGGTGGTATGGCATGGATATCCGACGCGGTGCTGGCCGCAGCAGTTTCCAACGCGGGAGGACTCGGCATTATCGCCTCGGGCAACGCTACTGCGCAGTACGTATCCGAACAGATCAAGAAAGCGAAAACGCTGACAGCCAAGCCGTTCGGGGTGAACATCATGCTGACAAGCCCGCACGCGGAAGCCGTGGCGCAAGTCGTTGCGGAAGAAGCGGTTTCCGTCGTAACTACGGGCGCGGGCAACCCGGCGAAGTTCATGAAGCTCTGGGCGGGCGCGGGTGTAAAAGTCATACCTGTCGTCGCTTCGACCGCGCTTGCCAAGCTGGCGCAGAGAAACGGCGCCGCAGCAGTAATTGCCGAAGGCTGCGAAAGCGGCGGGCACATCGGCGAGCTCACTACTATGGCTCTCGTCCCGCAGGTATGCGACGTCGTGAGCATACCTGTCATAGCAGCGGGCGGCATAGCGGACGGCAGGGGCGTCGCCGCAGCATTCATGCTGGGCGCGTCAGGCGTGCAGGCAGGGACTCGTTTTCTGGTCGCGAAAGAGTGCGGCGTCCACCGCAATTACAAAGATAAGATCATTGCGGCAAAGGACATCGATACCATCGCTACCGGCAAGCGACTCGGGCATCCTGTGCGCTCACTTAAGACTGCGTTTTCCAGGGAATACTACGCCAAGGAAATAAGCGGCAGCGTCGCTGACGAAGACCTTGAGGAGTTCGGCATCGGTGCTCTGCGGCTTGCGGCAGTCGAAGGCGACGTAAAGAAAGGCTGCTTCCCCGCAGGCCAAATTTCAGGCCTCGTTACGAAAGAGCAAAGCGCGAAGGAGATTGTCGAAGAACTCGTCGCCGGAGCGGAGGCGGTACTGGGCGTCGCAACAAGGTACTGCGTCTGAAGAGTGCACAAGCGGGACGTGTTTGAAGAGGGGGAGCAACGAAACGGAGCGTATGCCCAAACTTGTGATGGGCGAAGCGAACTGAAGTTCGCCGCGAAGTGGAGTTTGCGACGACGAGGTGCGAGCTGATAACATGAGTAAAATCGCATTATTATTCGCGGGGCAAGGAGCGCAGAGCGTCGGCATGTGCAGCGACCTGTACGAGCATTTCGCGTGCGCAAGGGAGATATTCGATAGCTCCCCGGAAACCCGCGATATGATCATGGCCGGGCCGAAAGAGCTGCTGGACGTCACGATAAACACGCAGCCCGCCATGTTCCTGGCCGACCTTGCGTGCGCTGCGGTATTGACGGAAAGCGGGTTCCGCGCGCAGGGAGCCGCCGGCTTCTCGCTTGGAGAGATACCCGCAGCCTGTTACGCGGGGCTGATGACACAGGCTCAAGCGTTCGACCTGGTGAAGCATCGCGCAGCAAAGATGCAGGAGTGCTCGGAGAAGCGCGGGGGGTGCATGTTCGCGGTGCTCAAGCTCGACGACATCGTCGTTGAGAGCATTTGCCGGTCGCTCGGGCAGGCATATCCCGCAAACTATAACTGCCCCGGGCAACTGGTCGTGGCCTGCGCTGACGACTGCGCGGAGAAGCTGCAGCAAGAGGTTAGCGGCAGCGGCGGCAAGGCGCTAAAGCTCGCGGTGAGCGGAGCGTTCCATAGCCCGTTCATGGACGACGCGGCAAAAGCCATGGCGGCTTTCCTCGAGAGCCGTAGCTTCGGGCAGCCGGGCATGCCGCTCTATGCCAACGCGACGGCTCAGGTCTACGGCGATCCGAAAGAGCTGCTCGCCGGTCAGGTGAACAGTCCTGTGCTGTGGCGTATGACGATCGAGAACATGATAGCGGACGGTTTTGATACATTCATAGAAGCAGGCCCCGGTAAGACGCTGTCAGGCCTGGTCCGGAAAATATGCTCCGATGCAACAGTTTGCAACGTTTCGGATTTGGCTTCTCTGGCGCATACGCTTGAAATGCTGGAAAAGCGGTAGATATGAAGGGTGATAAGATGTTAAAAGGAAAAACCGCAGTCGTTACGGGAGGCTCGCGCGGCATAGGCAGAGCCGTAACGCTGGGCGCTGCGAAAAACGGCGCCAACGTCGCGATAGTATATTCTGGCGACGATGCCGCAGCAGCGGATGTTAAGAACCTTGCGATCGAAATGGGCGTCAAGGCTGAAGCGTACAAATGCAACGTTTCCGATTTCGAGCAAGCAAGGGAAACCTGCAACCGGATCACAACAGAGTTCAAAGCCGTGGACATCCTGGTCAACAACGCCGGAATCGCCAGGGACAAGCTGCTGATGATGATGAGCGAGACTGATTTTGACGATGTGATCGACGTCAACCTCAAGGGCGCCTTCAACTTCATCAAGCATCTCTCACGGGCCATTATTAAGTCCTCCGCAGGCAGGATAATCAATATCTCCTCCGTAAGCGGGCTGATGGGGAACGCGGGGCAGGCTAACTACGCCGCAGCAAAGTCCGGGCTGATCGGCCTCACGAAAACGGTCGCCAAGGAGTTTGCCGGCAAGAAAATCACATGTAATGCTATAGCCCCGGGGTTCATCGAGACCGATATGACTGCAGGGTTGCCGCAGTCCGTCAGAGACCATGCAGGCACAGCTATCCCGCTAAAGAGAATGGGAACGCCCGACGAAGTGGCCAATGCGGCTATATTCCTGGCTTCCGACCTGGCTTCGTACATCACCGGCGAGGTGCTGAAAGTGGACGGCGGCCTGTATATTTAGGAGTTGTTGATAAATAATTTGCACATCTCGCCTTGTATTTTTGCCATCATACTTCGTTGTCAAAACTTGCAAGGCTCCAAGCATTACTGCGTTTTGACGCCTCGTCTGCTGGTAAAAA
>WRJQ01000072.1 GCA_009778485.1 Oscillospiraceae bacterium | reverse complement strand
TCGCTCGTTCCATCGCAGCTCCTCTTCGAATCGAAGCAGGCTTCGATTCGATAAACAAGGTAATCATGTGGAGCGCTCGCGAATTGACGCATGGACGCGTCATTGAGCGATAGAAATGAAATGAAGCGCCTGGAGGTAGTGGGTACCTGAACAGACGCAACGCAACGAAAGGAATGGACTTTATTCTTATGGCCAAAACAGTGTTGATTGTCGAAGATGAAAAGAATATCGTGGACATCCTGAGTTTCAACCTCAAAAACGAGGGCTACGACATAATAGCAGCATACGACGGCGAAACAGCCCTGAAACGCTATAACGAGCGCCTACCCGACCTCATATTGCTGGACGTCATGCTCCCCCTGCTCGACGGATTCGAAGTATGCAGGCGCATACGCGAAACCGACAAAATGACCCCGATCATAATGCTGACCGCCAGGGAAGAAGAAACAGACAAAGTCATGGGGCTGGAACTCGGCGCGGACGACTACATAACGAAACCCTTCTCCGTCCGAGAACTGCAAGCGCGCGTAAAGGCGAACATCAGGCGCACGCAAACCATGGCGGAAGACGCGGCCGTCGAAAGAAAAGAAGGCCTCGTCATCGACAAAGAACGCTATGACGTAATCATCAACGGACGCAGCGCCGAGCTGACCCAGCGCGAGTTCGACCTTATATCCTACCTTGCCGCGAACCCGGGCAAAGTCTACTCCCGCGAAGAACTGCTGCAGGAAGTATGGCAGTACGAGTACTTCGGCGACCTGCGGGCCGTAGACGTCGCAATCAGGCGATTGAGGGAAAAAGTCGAGGAAGACTCCAGCCAACCAAAATACGTCGTCACAAAGAGGGGCGTCGGATACTACTACCAGGAGCACGAGCGTGGGTAAGAGGCTCAGGTCAAAACTCGTATTTATAATGCTGCTCATAGTGCTGCTCCTGATGACGGTCGTCCTGGTGTTCCTGGTACGCGGGGTTCAGGACTTCTACACAGCACAGTTTTACTCCCAGATGGAAGCAGTCCTGACACAGGAGAAACTCATCCACGACCTGCGCCTCGCTGCCGGCAGCGAAGACGCGGTGTACCAGATGACTGAGCTCATCGGGCTGTTCTCAGGCAGGCTCGGCATCGACGGCTCTGCGAGAAACTATTACCTGCTCGACGGCACGACGGCAGACATCCTTGCGACCTCAGACCCGGATGCGCAGGCGAGGATAAACATCACGCCGAACATATCGCTCGCCCTCGTAGGAGTGAACGCCTACAGCGAAAACGCGCGCCAGGACTACATGGACGTGGCCGTGCCGATTGTAGCGGCGGATACCGCCGGTGAAACGCCGGGCGGCGAGGAACCGGCCGCGAGCTACGTGCTCTACATCATAGACAACAAGCAGACTGTTCAGGATCTCAACGCGCAGATATTCTCCCTGATAATCGAATCGGTCCTCATAGGATTCGCGATATCTATCGCCGTAATACTGATTATCTCCAGGACGCTGCTGTCACCGATACAAGGAATGACCCGTGCCGCCGCAGAAATGGCCGACGGCGACTTCTCGAGGAAGATAAACGTTGAGTCAAAAGACGAGATAGGAATACTCGCGGAGACGTTCAACGACATGGCCTCGCAGATAGAAACGATGCTTGAAGAGCTCAAGAGGGCCGAGATACTACGCAGGGAGTTCGTCGCGAACGTGTCGCATGAGCTGCGCACGCCGCTCACCAGCATAAGGACCTACGCAGAGACAATATCAGAAAACAGGGATATTCCCCAGCAGACCGAAGAGGAGTTCCTGCGCGTCATCATAAATGAAAGCGACAGAATGACGAAAATAGTACAGGACCTTCTCGAGCTTTCGCGTTTCGACTCCGGGCAGAGCACCCTTACGATCGAAGATTTCTCAATAGAAAAATCACTCAGGGACGTCTACGCCGCAATCGCCTTGGAAGCGAAAAAGCGCGGGCACGAGTTCAACCTGGAGCTCGAATGGAAGATACCCGTCATCAGCGGCGACCGCGCGCGCATCGAGCAGGTATTGATGAACATAATCACGAATGCGCTCAAGTACACTCCGGACGGCGGCAGGATAGACATCTACGGTGCGACCGAAGGCGACATGGTGTATGTCAGGATCGAAGACACCGGTATAGGAATACCGACGGGGGATATAGAGCGGGTATTCGACAGGTTCTACCGCGTGGACAAAGCGCGGACGCGCGAGTCGGGAGGCACGGGGCTCGGCCTTTCGATTGCGAAGGAGATCGTGACAAGGCACGGCGGCGACATCAAGATAAAGAGCTCGCAGGACAAAGGCACCGCCGTTACAGTAATGCTGCCCATAGTAGCGAGAGTCAGCGAGTATGAAGACTAAAAAAGCCGTAGAAGGCGTAAAGACAGCCCTGATCGCCGTACTGATAGCCGGAGCGGTCTTTCTGGGCGGCAAAACCGGATTATTCAACGATATGCTGAGCGCTCTCCCTTTCTTCAGCGGGGAAGCGCCTGCGGTCGTGAGCGCTTCGCGCGCGGAAGAGGGCGGGCTGCCCGCAAAAGAAGCCGCGAGGCCGCTGTGCATCGTGATAACGGATGCGGCCGGGGAACGTTACGGAGTCAAGTACGATACTGTTTCGCGCAACGCTATTTACGACAGGACGAGCAGCATTTTCGGCGAGGCGCTCGGCTCCGCGTCGGGCTTCTCCCAGGTCAGCGAGGAAGCATGGCGCGAGGCTCTGTCCGGCGCAGGTATATATTACGAGTACATCGTACCGGTGGAATTTCCTGTGCTAAACGCATGGCTCGGCGTCAGAGCCAATGACTCGGGGGAGGGTACCCGTGTGCGTCAACTGCTCGTCGCCTTCGGGGGCGGGAAGAACGCCCTTTATTACCGGGACTCGGATAGCGGGGCGTTCTACTCCGCTGACACAGCTTCTTCCGCCGTCATAACGGAAGAACTTGAGCTGCACTCTGCAAACGACGTCATGTTCGCTTATGAGACAGGCGCGCGCGCGGCAGGGCTGTCGCCATATATGCTCCTGACCTCCGAGCTTGCCCACAGCGAGCTCAGCGCGGTGCAAGGCGCCTCCGCCGAAGAACTGCTGGAGATCGCCCTGGGCGCAATAGGGCACGCCGATGAAGCATACACCGCCCCCTTCCTTAACAGCGAAGGCACACTAACCTGCGTCGGCGAGCAGTTTGACATATCGGTAACGCGCGACGGCGCCGTCAGCTACCGCCGCAGCGTGATCCCTCGGGCGGAGGAGGGCAGGCGGGCGCCAACGAGCGGCGAGCTTATCGAAAAGGCCCGCGTTATCGTCTCTGATATTTTCGGAGTACTGCCGAACGAGGCGGAGCTGTTCTTTGAGTCCTGCGATTTCAGCAGCTCGCAGATATGCTCTGTGACGTTCGGCTACTACATAGCGGGCGGGCGCATCCATCTACGGGAAGAAGGTTACGCCGCGAAGCTGACATTCAGGGAAGGCGCCCTCCTGAACGCAGACGTCAGGGTGAGGAGCTACTCCGCGACGGAAGAACAGGCACAGTTGCTGCCGGAGATGCTTGCGCTTGCGGCAGCGGGGGGAGAGTTTATTCTATGCTACTCCGACTCCGGGCAGGAGAGGCTGCAACCCTTCTGGGCTGCCGCTGAGGACAACGCGCCGCCGGATTCGGCAGCGCATAACGGGAACGGGTAGTACTTATGAGCGTTTCGAGGATAAAAACGTTGGCGATAGCCGTGCTGGTGCTCATTAACGCGGTTTTTCTGACTGTCATTATAACCGACAGCGTCGCTGACTCCCGCAGCAAACGGCTGGCTATCGAGAATGTATGCTCCGTACTGAATGACAACGGTATCGCCGTAGACGCAGACGACGTCGGCGAGTACGCAGCCTTGCGCGCGATGAAGACGACCAGGGTCTTTGAGTCCGAGGAAGCGGTCGCGAGGCGCCTGCTTGGGGATGTGGAGACGACCGGGCAGGGAGCGATATACCGTTACGAGAACGCCGGAGCCGGCTATGCGGAGTTTTCAAGCGCGGGCGTGTTTGAGGTCAGGATAGAACCCGGGGTTATCCTTTCGGGTGGGGACGCGAGGAAGGTTGCGGACGACCTGCTGCGCGATATGCTTATCGATGCGTCAGATATTGCGGTCCTCAGCGCCCCGGGCAGGGATACCGTTACTGTTTTGTGCACCTACAAAGCAGCGAGCATCTTTAACTGCGCCATTGAGTTCGCGTTCGAGGGCGGAAGCCTGACTGCGGTTACCGGCAGGTACCTGACCGGTATCGAGGCTGTGGAAGACGGACATGTGCTGTCTTCCCCCGGCACTGCTCTGCTGGCTTTCTTGTCCGCCGTCCGTAAGGGGGACGTCGAATGCGCGAAGATTGAGTCGGTCGAGGCAGGCTTCCAGCATCACGAGTCAAACCCGTACGGCGAGGGTGAGATTTCACCTGCCTGGCTGATCGTCGCAGACACAGGCAGGTACATCCTCGACGACGCGACAGGGGAAATCCTTTCGAGGCAAATGGCGGAATGAGAATATGTAACTGTTCAGGTACCCCGTCCAGGCGCTTCAATTTCATTTCGCAAGCGAAGCTCGTCGCTGCGGATTGCGCTAAGTCTCGCATTACAGCAAGCTGTAACGCTCGCTCGCTTCATCGCAGCTC
>WRJQ01000071.1 GCA_009778485.1 Oscillospiraceae bacterium | reverse complement strand
CGCGTTGTTCGAAGGGCACACAGGCGCAGGAATAACAGCGCATATGTCCTTTACGGACACAAGCGACGTTAATGTGGGGAAAATGGCAGGATTAGGCGTGGTAAATGGGGTGGGGGACAACAGATTCTCTCCTGACAGCCCTCTCACACGAGAGCAAGCGGCGACGATGCTTGCCCGGCTTGCCGAGGTCATAGGGAATCCGCTTGAGAAGATCCCCGCTACTTATGCCGACAATAGCGATATATCATCATGGGCGATCGAACAGGTCGGGCAGGTACAGGCTGTTGGTATCATGGGCGGCGTAGGTAGTAACACATTCGCTCCGAAAGGCCCGTATACTCGCGAACAGAGTATAGTAACGATGCTGCGCTTATGGGAGATTGTACACACCTCAGATACTCCATCAAATGACGTCGGGCAAAACGTTGCGCTGCTCGGCACGCTTACAAGCGCATACAACAGGCTAATGCAGTTCTCTCAATCGTTAGGTTATACTACAGGCGAGCTTTACGATACTAGGCATGTTGGAAACGATCCTGCTTCAAACGGCTCGGAAATAACATATGCCTCTTTACAGATCAGTAACAACAATTGGCGCGTCGAAGTTACTCTCAGTGTGTACGGAGGCAGCCCTGACTACGCTTCCGTCGCGATGTACCGAGTCTTTGTTATCGGGCATCCTGAAAGAACCAGTGAAATATCAAAATCTCTCAATATAGATATCAGCGCGCTGGAGGAGCAACTGGTGTATTTCTCGACGCTCGATCCAAGCGATATATTATAACCAGATTTTCCTGATAGTATGTTACGATGCAGTTAATCAGGCATCTACGATCTGGTACTCACGTTCCTTGCCGTCGGGGAAAGTCAGCGCGATCCGAAACGGGTATGCGCCCGACTTGTACTCAAGATTTCTCACCAAAGTTGCCGAAAGGTGCGTGGCTTCGCACCTTTCGGCGTCTGCATAACTGGCGCGGACCATCCCGCATTTGCTGCACTTGTAAATGATATGTGGCACGGCTTAATCCTCCGAATCTGCGGATATAGAAGTGCGTTCCAACGAGGGCGGGTCACCACTTGGAGAGGATGCGCCCGTACACCAATTGTTTTTCGTAATTGAACGAACGTATAAGGATGATCGTCTTGTCGCCGATGGCAAAGTCGATGTCCGAATGCCGCGCGGAGTAGAGGCACAGGCAGACAGTGCCGTCCGGCAGGGTACAGAAGACGCCGCCGGCATACTTGCCGCTGATGACCGCCTGGCGCCTGCTGCCCACTGGGTGGCGTGCGTCCGCGCCGATGAACGGGTTAGGCGACGCCTCCTTAACGGAGACGAGGAGTTTCCCGGCATTGCGGTCATACGACTTGAGCCGACAGCTCAGTTCCTGACCCGGGTGGAACCTCTCTCGCAGGTCGGGGACCGTAGTATAGCTGAGCTCGCGCTGTGTGAGCCGGATATCGTAGCCGCCCGCTTCGATGGTGCACCTGTGAGGTCCGGCGATCAGGACGCGGCATTTGAGCAGCTCGCCTTCGGGGTGGCCGCCCCTGGCGGTGGCGAAGAAGTGCCGCTTGGCGGCCAGAGCTATCCTGCGCGACCCGATTGCGCACTGCCCCTCGCGGTCGACCTCGACGATGACATAGTCGATCGTACTGCCGGTCATGTTGCGCAGGACATAGCCCGGGCGCTCCTCCCCAGGCATCCACATCTCGCTTTCAGGGATCAGCACTTTCACGCGGAGCCCGATGATGATGAGGCTCACGAGAGACTTTGACTCTATCTCGCCGGTCTCGCGATTCCTGACGTCGAACCTGTGCTCGTCGGCCCCGATCACAGTCCCCGTCAAAATGGATTTCGAACGGTACGAGGCGTAGATGGACGACCACTCCTGCTGCTCTTCCGGGGTGAGGTAGCGGTCAAGGCTGTTGAGGTCTAAATCGTAGATAGTCTTCTTGCGCGAACGCGGAGGCTTAGGTTTTTCTTCAACAGGCGCTGCCGACTCTTCAGGATCAGGTTCAACGGGCGCCGTGGAACTGTCGGGTTCAGCATCATCGGGCGCTGAGTCCGGCGCATCGTCGGCAATAACGGGGCCCGCCGAGAGGGGGGCGGAGGCTGCGCTGTCTTCTGCGGAGCTATCCTGTGTGTTTTCTTCTGCAGGTTCCTGCGGTACGCCATATGAGTGGTGCGCGGCGTAATCATCATCAGGCGCGTCATCGGTGCCGGACCCGCTGGACGGCTCCGGCGCTGTTTCACTGTCGCCCTGTGTTTCAGGCGGCTCCGGCGATTGCTCCGGAGTGTCTGCCACGCCGGACCCGGCTTGCATGCCTGTTGCTTCGGGCTGGCTTGCATCTGCCTCGCCGATCTGCTTGCGTGTCTGCCGCTTTTTAGCAGTGGGCACGGTTTCTATGCCGCCTGCTTCAGCAGGCTCCGGTGGCGCGTCGGCATAGTCCGGCACAGTGGGCTCGTCCGGCGGAAGCGCAGATTCGCCATCAATGCCTATCTGAGTTTCATCCTGCCCCACTTCCGGCTCTTCGATCTTTTTTCTGGGCATTGTTACTTCCTCCTGTAAATTTCTTTGAGTTTTTCTTGTAAGGGCCGCGCTTTATATCACCCCTTCCTGAAGTAGCGGTACCTTCCGCCATCGCGTATCGCGAAGTAATGCGGCAAAGACGTTTTGACCCTGCCCTTTTGGGTCATATAGGACAGCAGGAATATGATGGCGCAGCCGCCGGGGGCGGCGGGCAGGCCGTCGTTTATCCCCCTCTCCGAGTCCACGTTGAAAACGACTATGGCGAATCCTTTGGAGGCGTTGCCCCGGTCCGACAGGAAGCGAAGCTTGAAAGGCGCCGGGCCCGCCGCCACGGACACGGCCTTAGTGCCCGTAAGGTCGAGCATGACGTCGACCGCAGACAGCATATCCTCGTCCACCGGCTCGTTGAACATCATGGGGGTCGCGAAGACGTCGTCGGTCTTCCAGGCTATCTTGCGCATATGGCCCAGTTGCAAAAGGCAATGGCGCGCATAAGCCTCGGTTCGCCCCTCGCCCAGATTAAGCAGGAGGCTGAGCGCCTGGCCTTTCCGCATCACCTTGGTCGCGTCAAGCACGGAAAGGAGATACTCCTGATCCGGCGTGGCTTTGAACATCAGGAATCCCGCCTTTCAGCGCCCCCGGTGGAGGGCATGCTTCTCAGGCTGTTTAGGTACGGGTCGCACATGAGGTCGCTCTCCGTCTCCCAGATGGAGTTAAAAATGACCGCCATCACATAAGCGGTCGTGTTCCGTATCTCGGCGTCCATGTTCCGCGTAATCTTGTACTCTGCCGTCTGGAGCTTGATCTGGTCGAGCTCGTGGAGGTGCGAGCGCACCTTCCTCCGGGAAAGAATGCAGTTGCCTATCCTGAAATTCTCGGAGAAGAACAGCCTCTCTATTGCGCTTTCAAACACCTTTGCCGTCGCCGGGTCGAACGTCCACAGGTCGCAGCGCTCGATGATTTCTTCAAGTTCTGCTGCTTCGTCGTCCGCCCGTCCGTCCGGGCTCGCCCTCGCGCGAATGTGCGCGTGACGGGCTGACTGACTATCAATATCGCTCAGTTCAGTATTATTCTTATCAATATAATTGGCGTGCGGTTTCGGCAGGTCTTGATGTGCCGACCCCGCACTTCTTGAAGTGCCGTTTCCGCAGCTCTTGACATGCTGTTCCTGCACTTCTTGAAGTGCCGTTCCCGTAGATCTTGGTAACGTCGGCCCGTCCTGTTGGCATGGGGCCTGCGCTTCGGGTGCGGCGTCTGTGCCCTCTTCAAGATGTGCAGAATCTGCAGGTCTTAAATCTTCCTGCGCTGTGAATGGCGCGCTGTCGTAGCTGTCACATCTGCTTTCGCAATAATCATCCGTGAGCCCGGTGCGCGCGAGGTATATCTGATTGGCGTCGCCCCGGCCGCAGCGGTGCTCCCATATGAGCTCCATCGCTTTGAGTTCCTTGACGCATTCTATGACGCGGCGGTACGAGACTTGGATCTCGTCGGCAAGCGACTGGCGCGTGTAGATTATGAAAACCTCGCCATTGTCATTTATCCAGTTGTTAAGTTTGGAAAGCTGGAAGCGGTTCAGCAGGAATGTGTAAACTACTTTAGCCTCCAGCGACAAAGGCATGTACCTTTTGTCAAAAAAAAGCCAGCGCGGCATCTGCAGGTGGTAGAACGATTGTATGTCCGACTGCCTCATGAGGCTGAAGCCGGGCCTGTTTGTCAATGTAGCTGCCTTCATATAGATCCCTCCGATCAGAGTTTTGTATAAATAAATCGCCCCATGAGGGGCGGGGATTGAATATCGGCTAATGCTGGTTCATTCGTTTTTCGCAGTGCCAGACGCAAAAGCGGGCGGGACGCTAGATGACTTCGTCTGGCGTGATCTCCATTTCTTCGACGCCGTGGCCCGAGGCGGTCCCCACCTCATCGTCGCGCGTTCGCCCGGCGCCCGGTGTTGCGGCGCCAAGTTCCGCGCCATTGTCAGGCGCGAGGAAAACAAACTCCATGTCTGTGTTCCAGTTGTTTTGTCTGTCACTTTGCCCGGCGGCAGGCGGCTTAACGGCCTCAGCCGCTTCGGGTGGGGTATTCCACCCGCACGAGTCGGCTCCGTAAGAAAGCAGGTCAAGCTGTTCCGGTTCCTGATCACGCTTTTGCTGCCGTGCAGGCGCCACGAACTCATGCACGGCGTCCGCTCGTCCGGCCCTGCGCCATTCCGGGGTGTAGTCCTTGATCCTCGTATACTGCAGCTTTGAGAATGCTGGGAACTCCTCCGGGACTATCTTGCCGAGCATCAGCGGCTTCTGCCCCCGCAGGAGCACGATGCACTTCTTGTTGTCCATGCGCATGATCTCGTCGGGCATCATCAGGGCGCGCTTTGTATTGCTGCGCGTCTGGCTGTACGGGCGGGTGGAGTGGTACACGGGGGAGAAGAGCGGCATGAGCGGCATTTGGTTATTGTCAACGCGGATAGTGACGCTGCCGCACTTGTCTGAGATGTACTGCGCCGTCATGAGGTCGTTGACCCCAAGGCAGATAGTAGTGTCGCAGTGTGAGATAATCTCCTCCCACTCCTTTTTCTCGTACCTGTCCGCGAGGCCCGCGACGGACTGGACCACGACCTGGCAGTTGATATTGAAGCCGCGCAATATAGCGAGCTGCTTCTTAAAGTCGACGAGCTTGCCGATGTTGCAAAATTCTTCAAGCACAAAGTTGACGCAGACCGGGAGGCGGCCGTTCATGCCCTCGCGCCTCGCGTAGTCGGTGAGCCGCGTGAACAGGCACGAGAAGAACAGCGAGCTGAGGAACTCGTACTGGCTGTCCTGGGCGGAGATGACGCAGTAGTACGCGCAAGGCTCCCTGCCGGGGAGGGTTAGGTCGATGTCGTTATAGGAGGTTATCTTGTCCATCTGAGCGTTTTGGAAAACAGACAATCTATTCCCCAAGCCTATGGCGATATTTCCCCATATCTGGCGGTTCGCGAGTTTGAATATCCCATAGGGCGCTTTCGCGGGGTGGTCCTTCGGCAGCTCG
>WRJQ01000070.1 GCA_009778485.1 Oscillospiraceae bacterium | reverse complement strand
TCGCTCGTTCCATCGCAGCTCCTCTTCGAATCGAAGCAGGCTTCGATTCGATAAACAAGGTAATCATGTGGAGCGCTCGCGAATTGACGCATGGACGCGTCATTGAGCGATAGAAATGAAATGTAACGCCTGGAGGTAGTGGGTACCTGAACAGACACTGCTCTTTTCGTTTGCCTGCTCCATTGGCTGCCGCGAAAAATACTGTTGAGTATTTGCGGAATATGATGTATTATAACGTGGTCAAAAAAATCGAAACAGGAAGGAATGTTTGACAGTATGAAGAACTTGAAAGTGTCCGGGAAGCTACTCGTGGGATTTGGCGCGGTAATCATTTTAACTGTTATACTCTCTGTAGTCGCTATCTATTCAGCCTCAACGATAGATAGCGGCTACACTCAGCTACTGGAGTATAATGTCGAGAGGACCTCCCTTCTTCAGAAGATCGACGGCCAATTCTGGATGGCAAGGCGCGCGTTGTCTCACATGGGCGTTTTCTCGGGGCTTGAAGGCGCGGAGAGCAATATCAATGCGCAGATGGACGTCATTGACCAAACCCTTGCGGATATTCACGTCAACCTTGACAAGTACATCGCTCTCGTCAGAGAAGATAAAGAGTTTACTGATGCCGAAAAAGACGCCAGGATTTCCCTGGCAAACAGCATCAGTACGTCTATGAAGCAGTGGCATGACGAGGTAGTAGTGCCCGTCAAAGAGGCCAATCTGGCAGAACGCCGCCAGGACGTCATTGATATTTCGGTCAGAGTAGCTCCGATTTCGAACGGGCTTTTCGGCTCGGTCAGCGACTTGCTCGCAATGGCTGATGAAACGACAAACAACGTAAGCAAGATGGCCGACAATATGCAGAAAATCCTGATCGTCATATCGGCGGTCGTAGTTATCGTAAGCGTCGCGTTCGCTCTGCTGATACCCAGAGGCATAGTCAATCCGCTCATAATGCTCTCGGCGTTTATGAACAAAGCCGGTACGACAGGCGATATCACGCTATCGCAGCATGACGCCGAAATAATCGGAGCGCATGCGGAGTCTAAAGACGAGATCGGGCAGACCATTTCCAGCAGCGCGACCTTTGTCCGGCATATAAATAATGTCGCTGACCAGCTTGAAGCGGTAGCGGCGGGAGACTTGACCACGAAGGTAGAGGTCCTTTCGGATTCCGACGTTATCGGAAGAGCCCTTGTGCATATGATAGATAACCTGAACAATATGTTCGATGAGATAAACATTGCGACAGGGCAGGTCTCGAACGGATCCAAGCAGGTAGCCGACGGAGCGCAGATGCTCGCGCAGGGCTCGACGCAGCAGGCGGCGTCGATTCAGGAACTGTCCAGCTCTATATCTGAGATTGCCGGAAAGACTAAGCAAAACGCCGTGACTGCCGACAAGTCCGCGAAGCTTTCGTTCACAATCAAGGAGAACGCTGAGAAAGGCAGCCGTCAGATGGACGATATGACGACGGCTGTCAAGGAGATAAACGACGCGAGCCAGTCCATCAGCAAGATCATAAAGACGATAGACGACATCGCTTTCCAGACGAACATCCTTGCGCTGAATGCCGCTGTGGAAGCAGCCCGTGCGGGGCAGCACGGCAAGGGTTTCGCTGTCGTGGCTGAGGAAGTGCGCAACCTCGCGTCCAAGAGCGCGGAAGCTGCGAAGGATACGGGCAACATGATACAAAACTCGATGGACAAGGCGGAGCTCGGGGCGCGTATTGCCGGCGAGACCGCTGAGAGCCTCAAGGAGATTGTCATTGGGATTAACGAGTCGAGCCAGCTGATCTCCGAGATTGCTAGCTCTTCGGAGCAGCAGTCGCAGGGGATCGATCAGATCAATGTCGGCATCGACCAGGTCGCGCAGGTCGTACAGCAGAACAGCGCGACGGCGCAGGAGAGCGCGGCTGCTTCGGAAGAGATGAGCAGCCAGTCGGATATGCTGCAAAGGTTGATTTCGCAGTTCAAGCTTAGGAGCGGCGGTTCCGGGTACGCGAGTCTGCCGCCGGCGTCCAGGAGTTCGCACAGCTCGCATAGCGGCGCGAGCATCCACGCGGCTGAGTACACGCCCGCGAGCGGCGGTGACTTTGGCAAGTACTGACAGGCAAGACAGGGGGACGGTTCTCTTGTCTTGTTATTATACTAGCGTGCGTAAATATTTGCCAATGATGGGGAGCACAGTAACGGCGACAAGACAAGAGAACCGTCCCCTTGTCTTGCTGGGGGGCGCAGTAATGGCGACAAGACAAGAGAACCGTCCCCCTGTCTTGCTGAGGGAAGCGATACAGGGTTCGGATAATATCGTTTTCTTCGGCGGGGCCGGGGTATCCACCGAGAGCGGCATACCGGACTTTCGCAGCGCGGACGGGGTGTACAACATGAAGTACAAGTATCCTCCGGAGACTATTGTCTCGCACAGCTTCTTCATGCAGAACACGAGCGAGTTCTACCGTTTCTACAGGGAGAAGATGCTGCACCCCGACGCGATGCCGAACAAGGCGCATCTGGCGCTTGCCGAGCTCGAAAGGCAGGGCAAGCTCAAGGCGGTGGTCACGCAGAACGTGGACGGGCTGCACCACAAGGCCGGTAGCGTTAATGTGCTGGAACTGCATGGTTCGCGCAGCCGCTACTACTGCATGAGCTGCGGCGCGAAGTACCCGATCGACGTGGTGATTGAAGCGGAGGATGTTCCGCTATGCAAGTGCGGTGGCACGATTAGGCCTGACGTGGTGCTTTTTGAAGAGTCGCTCGACCAGCACGTTCTCGAGGAATCTGTCCGCTACATCAGCAACGCGGAGGTTCTCATCGTCGGGGGCACGTCTTTGAACGTCTACCCCGCCGCCGGCTTGATCCAATACTACAAGGGCGATATGCTGATTCTGATAAACAAGACAGAGACGCCGTTTGACAGCAAGGCGAGGATCGTGCTGCATGAGAGCATAGGCGAGACGTTGCATAGCGCGCTGCACGGCAACACGGGCTAGGGATTGCGGCTCGGAGGCCGCAATGACCTATGCTGCATAGCGCGCTATTTTACCGCTACAGCCGGTTTCTTTGCACCTTGCCGTTGAAGGTCCTGGGCAGGCTGTCGCGGAAGACTACGATGCGGGGGTATTTGTAAGGCGCTGTGTGCGTCTTTACATACTCCTGGATTTCTTTTTTCAGCTCCTCCGACGGCTCTTTGTCCTTCGTAAGGACGACGCTCGCCTTGACGACCTGGCCGCGTATCTCGTCCGGCTCGGGCGACACGCCGCATTCGAGGACGTATGGCAGTTCCATTATGACGCTCTCGATCTCGAAGGGGCCGATTCTGTAGCCGGAGGATTTAATCAGGTCGTCCACGCGCCCGACATACCAGAGATACCCTTCCTCATCCTGCCAGGCAGTGTCTCCGGTGTGATATGCGCCGTCGTGCCAGGCGGCCAGAGTCTTTTCCTCATCCCGGTAGTACTCCTTGAACAGGCCGCAGGGCGCGCCGTCGTCCGTCAGGATGACAATCTCCCCGACTTCACCCGGACCGGCCATGTTACCCTCGGCGTCCATAAGCGCCACTTTATAGAGCGGGCTCGGTTTCCCCATCGCCCCGACTTTCGGCGTCATGCCGATAAAGTTGCCAATCGATAATGTCGTTTCCGTCTGACCGAATCCTTCCATTATGGAAAGGCCGGTCGCTTTTTTAAATTGGTGGAACACTTCGGGGTTGAGCGCTTCGCCGGCCGTCGTCAGATGCTTGATGGTCGACAGGTCGTATTTCGACAGGTCCTCGCGTATAAGGAACCTGTACATCGTCGGCGGCGCGCAGAATGTCGTTATTCCGTGCTTGGCAAACATGGGCAGGATCTCCAGCGGGTCGAATCGGTCGAAGTCATAGGTGAATACGGCGGCTTCGCATAGCCACTGGCCGTAAAGCTTGCCCCACACGGACTTGCCCCAGCCTGTATCCGAGATGGTGAAGTGAATGCCGTCGGGGTCTACGTTGTGCCAGTACTTAGCGCCGATAAAATGGCCAAGGGCGTAGGTGTACGAGTGCGCGGCGATTTTCGGGTAGCCCGTAGTGCCGGATGAGAAATACATCAGCATGAGGTCTTCGCCGCAGGGGGCGTCGTCGGCTCGCGGGTATGCGCTGCGGAACACCTCAACATCACGGTCGTAATTGCTCCAGCCTTCGCGCTCGCCGTTCACGATGACTCTTACCGCCACGCCGGGGCAGCTTTCCATTGCGCTTTCAACCTCGGCGGGGGCACCGCTTTGCGCCGTGCACACTATCGCCGATACGCCCGCAGCTTCAAAGCGGTACTCGAAGTCTTTTTGCAGCAACTGGTCCGTTGCCGGTATCGCGACCGCGCCGATTTTGTGGAGCGCGACGATGATAGGCCAGAACTGCCAGTTGCGTTTGAGCACAAGCATGACGCGGTCGCCGCGTTTAATGCCGAGCGACGAAAAGTAGTTCGCGGCCCTCGAGGACTGCCTTGATATATCTTCGAAGCTGAAGCGGCGGACCGTCTGCTCGCGGTCGACGTGCAGCATCGCCAGTTTGCCCGGGGATTTAGCCGCCAGGGCGTCGACGACGTCGAATGCGAAGTTGAACTTGTCCTGGTCTTTAAACGCAATAGCCTGCAGCGCGCCGTGTTCGTCTTCGTCCGTGAGCGCAAAGTTTTCGTAGACGAAGGAACGCTTCGCAGCTGCGGGCGCAATAATCGCTTCGGCTTCCTGCGCCTCCTGCTCCGCGCCTTCGTCCTCGCCCGGCATTACTACCGCGCAGAATACGCAGTCGCTGCCGCCGACCGCGATCATTCCATGCGGCGTGGAGCTGTTGTAGTAGATGCTGTCGCCTTCGGCCAGCAGCTCGGTGTGCTCCCCGATTTGTATCTTGAGCCGGCCGCTGAAGATCAGGTCAAACTCCTGGCCGCTGTGGGATACAAGTTGGATCGGTTTGCTCTGCTGCTCCTCGGAATATGAGTATGTGACCCAGTATGGTTCCGCGTTCTTGTTCTTAAAACGCGGCGCCAGGTCGCGCACTACGCTGTCGTGCTCGCTCGACGTGACCCTGCCTTTCCCCCGGCGCACCACGGAGTAAGACGTCAGGCGCGCGCTCTCGCCTTCGAGCAGGTCGCCGAGTTCTACGCCAAAGAGCAGCGCGCAGTTGTGTATGAACGAAAACGGCAGGTCCTCCGAACCGGACTCATACCCGGCGTAGGCTTCTGCGGTAATGCCGAGCCGCTCTGCCATCTCATCTTTCGTGTAGCCGCTGAGTTCTCGCAGTTCCCAGATGCGCAGGGCTACGTCCATTATTTTTTCGTTCGTCTCTTTTGTTGTTGTTTCCATTTTCTCAATCCTCCGTAGTTGTTAGCAAGCGCGGCCGCGATTTATGGCGCAGCTTGCCCGATAAAAACTCCCGCCTCAAAGATAATCCTTTGAGACGGGAGTATTCCCGCGGTACCACTCAAATTGCGCTCTCGCGCCACCTCTGCAGGCTCGAACCGCTCTGAATCGGCGGGTAAGCCCCCGGCTTTAACGCAGCCGTCTACGGGTAACGCCTACTGGGACGGCGCGGTGCGCCTCCGTTCGGGTTCCGGCTCGGAAGTGATGGGCATGGAGCCTTGCGGCTCGCGCGTGTCCTTTGTGCCCCGGCTCGCACCAACCGCCGGTTCTCTGCAGTACATAGGGGGGCGGGCGGTGCACTGCATTTGGGCCACCGGGTCGAATGCCGCCCCCCTCCACAACCGCGAGTTCACCCCAGCGCTTTTCTGTCCCCCACCTTTCC
>WRJQ01000069.1 GCA_009778485.1 Oscillospiraceae bacterium | reverse complement strand
CGTGAAAGTGATAGAGGTCATGCCGGTGAATTTCCATCTGAAAACGCCGCATGAGCAGCAGACGATCATCTACTACTTCGCGTCGTACCTAAAGATCGCACCGAACAACCTGCAGATACGAGTCGCCACGCAGCGGCTCGACCTCGAGGGCTACATTGCGCAGATGAAGAAGTACTATGACGCCGAGGAAAACGAGAGTTGCCGCGAGATGATAGAGGACAACATCAGCGAGGTGTCGTTCATCGCCGCAAACGAGGTGACGACGCACAGGTTCTTCATCATCTTCCAATACGAGCCTCAGATGAAAGCCCGCGGCAACTCTGTGCGCGCTATTGCCGAGAGGCTGAACGAGGAAGCGGACACCGCAAGGCGGTACCTCGACCTGTGCGGGCTTGAGGTGCTCGACCCGGACTACGCCGACAACGCCATCCTCGACCTACTGTACGAGACGATCAACAAAAACACCGCACGGCGCGTAAAACTCCCGGACGGCGTGTTTGATATGATGACTACTGTGCATGGCATCTACGGCGCATAGCCGAATGGAGGAAATAAATGTTCAGAAATAAGAAAATACCCGCCTCTGACATCGACGAACAGTTCGATAACGACTATGACGAATCTGGCGAGTATGCAGCCAATGAGAAAACCAATAAGAAGCGTTTCCACATTAAACTCCCGTTCAACTTGCCGTTCGGCAAGAAAGACGACGAGGACGATATGTTGATCGAGCAGGGCTCGACGACGCTGCTTGACATCCTCTCCCCGTCGGCGATAGACCTCACGGGGCGCGACCACATAGAGGTCGACGGCGTATGCCACGCGTACCTGTACGTCACGGGCTACGGGTACTCGACAGTCGTAGGTAACGGGTGGCTGTCTTCGCTCGTCGAAGCCGGCGAGGGTGTCGGGCTCAACTTCATAATCAAGCGCCAGCCGAGGGAGAAAGTATTGTCAAAGATAGCGAAGACAACTATGGTGAACCGCTCCAGAATGCGCGATGTCGGGGACACCCGGCAGGACTATGAGGAGCTCGACAGCGCCATCAGCGCGGGCCTGTACATCAAAGACAACATGAACCGCAACAGCGAGGACTTCTATTATATGCATACGATCATAGAAGTCACGGCGGACGACGCCGACACCCTCGAATACCGCGTGTCGGCTGTGGAGACGCTGTGCGTGTCGATCGACATGCTCGCCAAGCGGTGCGACTTTAAGCATGAGCAGGGCTTCTTGTCGTCTTTGCCTTTGCTGCACCTTGACCCTGACATAGAACGAAAAGCGAGGCGTAACGCCCTTACGACCGGCGTGGCGGCGTCGTTCCCGTTCGCGTCGTTCGAGCTGTGCGATAAGAAGGGCATATTCCTCGGGAAGAACATGCACAACAACTCCGCCTGCATGATAGACCTGTTCGACCGCTCCAAGTACAGCAATGGCAACATTGCGTGGTTCGGGGCGACTGGCGCCGGGAAGACGTTCGGCATCCAGTGCGCCGCCATGAGGCTGCGCGAGCAGGGCAAGCGAATCTTCATCATCGCCCCGAGCAAGGGCTACGAGTACCGCACCGCCTGCGAAGCCATAGGCGGCGAGTACGTCAAATGGGCGCCGTCCTCGGAGGACAGCTACAACATCATGGAGATCCGCCGCAAGACCCTTGATGCGGACTCCGAGGCGCGGGGCGTCTCTCGCAACGACTCCCTGCTCGCCAACCACATATCGAAGCTGACGGCGTCATTCGCGCTCCTAAAGCGGAACCTCACCGACGAGGATATGAACTACCTCGACACTTCATTAGTAGAGTGCTACAGGTCGTTCGGCATCACCTTCAATAACGATTCCCTGTTTGACGGCGAATGCGGGTACAAGGAGTTCCCAACTCTCGCGGACTGGCATGGCACGCTCCACGGCAAGGAAGAGACTAGGCACCTTGCGATACCGCTGCTCAGGTTCGTCACAGGCTCGGCGGCGAGCATGGTCAGGAAATCCAACATCAAGCGGGACGCGAAATACTATGTGTGGAATGTGTCCGAGGCCCCTGACGAGCTCCGCGAGTTCGTCACTTTCTGGAGTACCCAGTTCTGCTCCGATATGGCTCAGGAGTCGATACTTACGGAAGACGTGCTTATCATCGACGAGAGCTGGATACTCGTGGGGGCGACGTCAACGCCGGAGATCGCGGGCCGCGTGCTTGAGCTCGCGAAGACGATACGCGGATACAACGGCATACTCATATCGGCGTCGCAGGACCTGGCTGACTTCCTATCGCTGGACGACGGGCGCTATGGCAAAGGCGTCATCAACGCCTGCCGTATCAAAATCATCATGCAGCTTGAGGAGATCGAGGCCCAGCTCGTCAAGGGAATACTCAACCTCTCGGACAACGAGGTGACGCAAATAACCCGGAGCAGGCGCGGCGAGGCCCTGCTCTCCATCGGCAACAGCAGGATAAGCCTGGCGATCCATTCAAGCGCCAAGGAATACGCCGCCATATCCACAGCCGCCGCCGACATCGCGGCGTCGCTGGGACATAGGTAGCGGAGGGAACAGAAAAAATGGGGAACGACATCAAAGACGATTTGAAGAAGCTTCAGGAGATAACCTTCGAGGCTTACAAGGCGAGCGGCGCCCTCATGGCGACGCTCAGTAGCGGATCCGCCGACCTGAACGGCGCGGCGGCCTCGCTTGAAAGGGTGTCCGAGCAATACGAGGCCGGGGCAGTCGCCCTGCGCAATATATGCGATAAGCGCCTCCCCCGCCCCCGGCACGAAAACACGAAACCAGCCGCGCCGCGCATCGACCTTGCAGGCAAGGTCGATGTGAACGAGTATGGCTGGCTGCACATAGAGCTCAACGCCCTGCTACCGAATTGCCGTTATAAGACGCCGGACTACCTGGCGGATACGGTCACCCGCCTGCTCGACGATTTTGAGCGGCGCGGGCGGCGCCTGCCCCGGTACGACAGGGCGATGCTTATCATCGACGAGCACTGCGACATAGATTCGCGGCAAGTCTTCGACCAGGACAACAAAGGCTGGAAAGCGATACCTAACGCATTAAAGAACAGGGTCATCAAGGACGACGACCAGTTCTCATTGAGCGTCGCGCTGATTTCAACCAGAAGCAAAACTATTGCCTGCCACATATATCTCATCCCCCAAGGCGAGGCGGGCGATTTCTTTTGCCTCAAGGCTGACAATTGCCCTGTCTTTCCATAAGAGTTTAACGAGGAAAACAGCGCATACCAGCCCTTGACCGCGCGTTACATTTTTTTCTGGGCTCCCTTCTGTCGCCCGTTACATTGGACATACGATGTAACGGGCGATGCCATGCGAAAAAGTACGTGGTTGCAGGACTCGGCAATCCTCCGGCTGCGCGTTACATCGTACCGGATGTAACGAACCCCGTATACCCCGCGTTACATTCAGCCCTCAGATGGGCAAGATTGAGGTGACGACGACATGAAACCCGACCGCAGGGATATAGAGCTACTCCGGTTGACCGGGAAGTACCGATGGCTGCCCTTCGACGCTTTCGGCAAGTTCGGCTTCGAGAATATAGCCGAAGACATCATGGTGCTCGTGAAGCTCGGCATCCTTAGCATAGCGCGCAACAAGCTGTACATACGGCTGTCCCCAAAGGGCGAGCGGATACTCGCCGACCTGGGTTTCGACAGCGACACCGCCGCAAAGCGCCCATATGAAAACAACGTCACGTTGCGCCACAGGCTTGAGACTGCCTCGATCATGCTGACGGCCCTCCGGGCAGGGATCGATACCCTCCATGACGACGTGGACGCCCTGCGCTGCCAGCCGGTGTTCTTCCCGACCTTCGCGTTCCGTTCGGCAGCCGCGAACTCGGTGAGCAACAGCTCGTCCTCCGGTTTCGGGCATTGGGGCGGCAAGGCATATATGATCCATTGCGTCAACCAAGAGAACAAAGGCATGTATCTTACGGCAGAGCTAAAGACTTTCCACAACCTGTCGTCCGTGTTCTCCGTGAGCCTCGACGAGCCTGAAGCGCTGATTTTCGCCGGCGAAAGCTATGCAAAGGTCTATGAGCAGATCACCTCAAAGGACTTCTCGAAGAAAAACGGCGTCAAAGGGTTCCAGGACTTCTCAAGCGTATACAGCCGCACCGACGTTCCCATCCATCTGCTGTCATGCGACGAGGGCGGCGCCATGCAGCTTGCGCTCATGCGCCAGCCCGGGTATAGGTCGAGGCTAGCCAGGGCTGTGTACGGCGACAGGTGGGCGCAATGCGACGACCTGGTCCCGTACGCGGACGGCATCATAGACGGGAACCGCACAGTGATCATAGCAGCAGATATGGATGTGCGCCGCGCCGTACTGGTGGCCGTTGACGCGAAAAGGCTGGGGAGGAAAGGCGTCGCCCTTATCGCTTTCGAAGGGCAGATGAAAGGGCTGCTGGCAAACCTGCTGCCGCGCGACGGTTTCGTGTCATACCTCAAGATAATGCGCGAGGTCATCGACACAGCTTTCGGCAAAGATTTTTCGCTCAACGCCCTCAGCGACGATGAGGAAAGCGGACCCGCTTTTGGAAAGGACGGTCATAACCATGGCTAAGCTGTCGGAACGGATCGCGAAACTTGAGGCAAAGGCGGGTGGCAAAATCGGGCGGCTCCTTTCCCGGCACAAGGGCAAGATAAAGAAGTACGCCCCGCTCGGCATAGTCGCCTGGTACTTCTACGGGATGCTCATCAACTCGATCAGGCTCGGCATCCGCTCGACCTTCGGCCCCGCAGGCGAGGAAATCGGCAGCGTCTGGGTCGCCAACCCGTTCAGGAACTTCATCGCCGTATTCACCCCGCAGGGACTCGTTATTACCGCAGCCGGTATACTGCTGTTCTGCCTCATAACGAAAAAAGGCTACATCTTCTTCTCCGGCTACAAGTACACAAAGGACCCGCGCGGCTTCGACATTTTGCCCGACGGCACCCACGGCTCGTCCGGGTTCATGGCGCCGAAGGAGATGAAGGCCGTCCTGAACATGGAAAGCGTCGGCGCTGTGGAAGGCACTGTCATCGGCAAGCTCAAGGAGCGCCCCGGCGACGATGACAAGTACGCCCGGTACCTTTCCATCAGGAAGGACGCAGGGCTGTCCGACCATACGATCGTGTTCGGCTCCACCGGCTCCGGCAAGTCCAGGGGCTATGTCATCCCGTTCATCTTCCAGGCGGTCAGGCGCAGGGAGTCCGTCATAATAGTCGACCCCAAGGGCGAGCTGTACGAGAAGACGTCGGAGTTCCTGCGCAGTGAGCATGGCTACACGACGCGGATATTCAATCTGCTCGACCCTGAGAACAGCGACGGCTGGAACTCCTTTGCCGACATGGAGGTGGATCCGAACCTCGTCGACTCTATTGCGGAGGTCATTATCAAGAATACATCGAACATATCGGAGCGCCAGGATTTCTGGGAAAAGGCGGAGAAGAACCTGCTCGGCGCCCTGATGCATTACGTCCGAAGCCAGACGGTCCCCGGTACAAGCAGGCTGCTCCCGATACAGCAGCGTTCGCTCGGCGCAATATACAGGCTGCTGTCCGACGAGTCGTTCGCCGACCTTGACCGCAGGTTCGACGAGCTCACGAAGGGGCACCCCGCGAAAGCGCCGTACGGGATATTCAAGCTTGCAAATCGCCAGATTTGGGGGAATATCGCCATAGGCTTGGGGAACAGGCTATCTGTGTTCCAGAACACCCAGATGGACAAGATAACCTCGTACAACGACATCGACCTCACACTCCCCGGCAGGGAGCCTTGCGCGTACTA
>WRJQ01000068.1 GCA_009778485.1 Oscillospiraceae bacterium | reverse complement strand
GACCGTCGACATTGTCAAGTCATAAGCAAGTTTTTGCAGGTCATAGCTATCAGGAATACTCACGTAATCCTTAAGCCAACTCAGAGATAGTTTCATACCTATTGTTTCGCCTTCCCCGGGAAGGCGCCTCCTTATGGTTTAGGTGCGGGATTCTGTTGTGCCTGTTCAGGTACCCCGTCCAGGCGGTACCTGAACCGTAATTACCTGAACTGGTTCAAGAATCTCAAATCCGCGCCCCGGAATAGCCTGATGTCGTCGACGCCGTACCTCATCATCACAAGACGGTCAAGGCCGATATTCACATAAAACCCCGTAAACACATCCGGATCGAGACCGGCAGCGCTCAGCACGTTCGGGTGCGGAGTCCCTCCGGGCATAATCTCTATCCACCCAACCTGCTTGCAGACGCTGCAGCCTGCGCCGCCGCAAACAAGGCAGCCCATATCGATTTCAAACCCGGGTTCAACGAAGGGGAAAAACCCGACCCGCATCCTCACCGGAACATCACGGCCGAACACTTTCGACAGAATGCTCTTTATCATCACCTTACCGGCTGAGAAGGCAATCTCCTTGTCGACTATCAGCGCCTCATACTGGAAAAAGGCCCGCTCGTGCCGCGCGTCTGTCGACTCGTTCCTGTACGCCCTGCCCGGGTAGACAAAGCGGTATGGCGGTTCGTGCGTCTGTATATAGCGGACGCTCGCGCCTGTAAGATGCGGCCGCAAGCATAGCCGGTCTCCCCCGCGCCCGGCTTCATGCTTCTCCAGCCAGTACGTATCCATGCTCTCCCGCGCGGGATGATCCGGAGGGAAGTTGAGATTGTCGAAAGCATAAAGCTCGCTTGTTATATCCGACTCCCGGAAGATTTCAAACCCCAGAGACCGGAAGGTGTCGTCAAGATCATAGCACATCTGCGTTATCGGGTGCAGCGCGCCGCTGCGGGGCATGACGCCGGGCACGGTCAAGTCAAAGTCTTTTTGAACCTCGGCGGCTTTTATAGAAATCTCCTCCCTGCGGGCTTCAATCAGGGAAGTAAAGTGATCTTTCAACGTGTTCACGGAGCGTCCCATTTGCGCCCGCGTCGAAGGCTCAAGCCCGGGTATCTCCTTGAGCATCCCTGTTACCGAGCCCTGCTTACCCAGCAGCGTGGCTTTCACGTCCTGCAACTGCGCTATCGTCGCCGCAGCCGCGATTTTGCTCTCGCCGTCGCGCTGTATCGCTTCCAGTCTGTCTTGCATAGCTAAAGTCCGATCCTTTCAACATAATCCCGTCGAAGTTTAGCATACATTTGCATATTATGCAACTATGTGCTATTCTACAGGCATGAAACTTTGCAACTGTGCGCAAATGCGCGAGATAGAACGGTATGCGACGCAAAACCTCGGCATCCCCGGCACAACCCTCATGGCCAATGCAGCACAGCTCCTATGCGCAGCGGCAACCGAGCACCTGCCGGCAGGAACCGGCGTGGCCGTTTTTGCCGGCCCGGGCAACAATGGCGGGGATGGCATAGGCGCGGCTGCCCTGCTGATAGAGAAAGCTGTTCCCGTACGCGTCTTCCTGATCGGCGATGAGAAAAAACTGACGCCGGATTCCGTGGAGATGCTTGGCCGCCTGCGTTCGAGAGGCGGCGAGCTTGAGAGCTTCACATACGTCTACGATATAGAGCGATACTTGAAAAGCAGCGGAGTCATAATCGACGCAATGTTCGGCATCGGGCTGAACGCGCAGTTGCGCGGCGACGCGCTTACAGCGGTGAAGATGATCAACGCGTCGAGCGCTTACGTCATCGCGGCGGACATCCCGACCGGAGTCGACGCCGATACCGGCGCCATACTCGGCGATGCTGTGAACGCTGACCTGACAGTGACCTTCACAATGCCAAAGCAAGGCCAGTTTATCGAACCGGGCAACATCCGCTGCGGGGAGCTGCGGGTTCGCAGCGTCGGGATTCCTGAGGAGTTAACCGATAGCGTAGAAACAGGCGTATACTCTGTCGAACCTGAAAACATCCGCCTCCCCAAGCGCCGCCACGATTCCCACAAAGGCGACTATGGCCGCTGCCTTATTGCCGCCGGCAGCGTCGGTTACACAGGCGCGCCTGCGCTCAGCGCCCGCGCTGCTACAAAGAGCGGCGCCGGGCTGGTCTATCTGGGCGTGCCGGAATCAGTTTACAACATCATGGCTGTGAAGTGCGACGAGGAGATGCCTTTCCCGCTGCCATGTGATAAAAACGGGCGCCTTGCAGCAAACGCGGCGAGCGAGCTGCTGCACCGCGCTGCGCAGTGCGAGGCGTTCCTTATCGGGCCCGGTCTCGGCAAATCTCCGGAAATTGCCGAACTTGTGTCGTCGATAATCGGGATAATAAAGACTCCGACGATAATCGACGCCGATGGGCTTAACGCAATAGCAGGCAGCCGGGGTGTGCTGGAAAGCGCCTCATGCCCGCTCATACTAACCCCGCACCCGGGCGAATTTGCGCGGCTGGCGCAAGCGCTTGCGCCCGGCGGGAGGCTCACAGCCGCGCGTTCATTTGCAAAGGCGAACAACTGTGTCCTGGTTCTAAAAGGCCATCGTACGATAACTGCCCTTCCTGACGGATCCGCCTACATAAACACAACCGGCGGCCCTGCGATGGCAAAGGGCGGCTCCGGCGACGCTCTCGCCGGGATGATTGCCTCGTTCATCTGCCAGAAGTTCACCCTGAAGGATGCGGCAATCACAGCAGTCTATCTGCATGGCTTGGCCGGCGATTTATGCGCCGGCGAAATAGGCGAGTATTCGGTGACAGCAAGCGATATCATCGCAATGATCCCAAAAGCTATCCGGGAGACTCAATCCTTATCAGGCTGCTCCCCCTCCGGGTAGCTGTTAGTTCAGGTATCCCGTCCAGGCGCTATATCTTATTCACTAGCCGCTGCGAAAGGAGCGTAATATTCCAATGAAAAACAAAGTCACGACAGCCGTTGCTATCGTTGCCTCGATAGCAATACTATCAGGAGCCGCCCTGCTATCAACCGCGTCTGCCTCGTCAGGATCGAAGGACGACCCTTTGATTACTCTCAGTTATCTGACAGACGTCTTCAAACCGCAGATCATGGGCGAGATAGCAGAAGCAGAGAGGGCTTTCACAACAAAGTTCGATACGCAACTGGCCACATTCAAGGCATTGATCGAGAACTCAAACTCCGGCTCTGAGCAGGCTGCGCCTGAGCCTGAGGAGCTTTTCTCGGTCGTGACCCTCTCTCGCAGCCAGGTGCTGACATGCTCAGTAGGCACTGAGGTTATGCTTCGCGTTGGGACCGCTACGGCCTATGGATCGCCGCCGGCCCTCGTCGATTACACGCAAGGCGTTGCGTTATCTCCCTCCGGGCAGCTTGTGGCGAACCATATGTACCTGGTAACCATCGATGGCAACGGGCTCAGAGGGACTGCCGACCTTGTCCGCGTCCTCGTTCGTGGCGACTACGTCCTAAAGGATAGCTAGGATTATAACTGTTCAGGTACCTGAACAGACACGGACTATGTAAAAAACGCTATCAAATACGCGGGGCGGGATTCGATCATTAGACCGAACCCCGCTCCTAACTGTTTGCCGGCTGCCCGTCAGTGGCTTCTAGTCAAACGCGGTGATTCTTATGCTCCCGCTTGTGGAAGACAGTTCAAACTGCGCGCCGCGGCCTTGCATCAGTATCGGCACTTCGCTCGAGAAGCGGCCTGAAGTCGTAGAATGGTACACCTCAATGGTCTCATTATCCGGGACCTCAACAGTAATGCTGCCGGACGTCGTTTGCACGCTGAGCTTCGACGGGATAATAGCTGAACTGATCTTGACGCTCCCTGAACCGCTCTTAGCCTGAGCGCTACTGTATGCCCCGGTTATAGTAATGGATCCGGATGTCGTCTTTGCGTCAATGCTTGAATCGGTAGCATCGTTCTCGACGCTGATCCTGCCTGAGGTGCTGTCCAGGTTCGCAGAGCCAAAACTGCCGTCAATGTTGATTCTCCCGGAGGTGGTCTTGCAGTCAAGCGCCGCGGCCTCAGAAGACGAAACATCAACTGAGCCGGAAGTGCTATAAATGTTCGCAGTCTCAGTATGCGTATCCTCAATCGATATAGATCCGGAAGTCGAGCGTACATCAAACGATTTTGCCGCGATACCCGTGATGTTGACGCTGCCGGATACGCTCTTTATCTTGAAGGAATCCGCAAACAGATTATCTACATATATGCTGCCTGAGGTCGAGTCGATCACAAAGCCGGCGAGCCTTTCGCATAGCTCTTGCGGTATCAGGACTTCAAGGCGTTTCGAAGGCATGTTGATATTCATGCTGTGCTCACAGTATTCTATAGTCAGCACGCTCCCCGAAGTATCAAAGGATACTTTCTCTGCGCTTGTGAGCTCGCGCCGCGCGTACTCATTGATCTGTATGTCCGCGCCATTATGCGGCGCGACCGTTATCCCGCCCGACAACCAATTGATATCGATTGTGTCGAGACCCGAGGCGTTCACCTTATATGACCCATCCAGGCTGTACGAACCGGACAGCACGCCCCAATCTCCGGCGCTGAAGTTAAGCCCGAAAGGCGAGCCATCATTCTTCCCGCTTATCCTAAGCCCGAAAACAGTGCCTGTCAGAAACCACACGGCAAGACCCGCGATCGCCAGAGCTGTTACTACCCAACAGAGCGTTGTAATTATCTTCATAGTTTTCATTCCAATAAATCCCCCTTTTCATGTTCGTATGAGGCCGGCGTATCCGCAGGAAACGCGTTGCCTGCATACTCCTTACTTTTTCAATGTGAAAAAGATGTTGATGACCGCCTCCACCGCCGCGCCGATTATGAAGATGATCCATGTCAGATGCCATGCCGAAGTCCAGAAGCTGAGGATAAAGTACAGCGCGACAATTATAGTCCACAGCGCTGAGGAAATAGCGCGCCTCAATGATTTCAGGCTACTCTCGCCTGACTGCCACTCCCGGAACTCCTGTACCATCGTCGCCGAGCCGCGAACATACCTTGGCTTCGTGATATTGTTAAAAACGAGAAGCCCGGTAGCCGCCGCTATTATGACCAGCATTATCGGCACGCCCAGCCTGGCTGCCATCGAGCTGCCATACAGGTTGAGCACAATAAGCGGTACTACGCTTAGTATATATGCCATAACCGCGATTGCGGTAAACATCGCTGACTTTCTCCTCGCCATCTCAAATATGGCGTACTCAGGCGAGTCGGGCGCCTCCACCTCAAGCTCGGACAGCAAGTCCCCAACATCGCCCACTCCGGCGACAACTATGTTATATGCCGCTTCCGGAGCTTTGCCTTCAGACATCAGGTCGTTATACTTATCTTCCATGTTCTGTAACATCTCCTCTTTCAATTCTACCGCTTTTTTTGTTTGCACCGTCCTCGCGAACAGGCCGTCCACATATCTGCGCAGTTTGTCTTCCATTTCACATGTCCTCCGTTTCGATTAGTTTGTCAATCATTTCCTTTGCCGTGTGCCAGTCTCTGATTAGTTCCCCGTAGCTGTCGCGCCCGATGTCCGTTATCCGGTAGTACCTGCGCCGCGCGCCGGTCTGCTCATCTCCCCAGTATGAAGAGATATACCCTGCCTGCTCCAGGCGCCTGAACGCGGTGTAGAGCGTTGCTTCCTTGAACTCATACTTGCCGCCTGTCTTCTGCTGAATAGACTTGTTGATCTCGTAGCCGTAGTTATCCCCGCCTATCAGCTTTGCGAGGATTATTGTGTCTGTGTGACCTCTTATGAGATCTGATGCTATAGACATGTCATGCCCCTTTCGTCTTGCTCTCCTGTCCGGTGTGCTGTTGTGGACTGTGGCTACGATATCACAAGATACCTCTCCTGTCAAGGTACTTCTTCTGTTATAATAATATTAATCCAAACTTATGTGAATATTTAAAATACATTAAAGGCGAGGTGTAACTATTCAGTGCCTCGGTGAGGTCGTTGCTAAGGGGGGGCATGGATGCCGGAGCGCGCGAGTATGCGCATGGATGCGCATTCGAGCGAAAGGAACGTGACGTAACGGCCGAACTAAGGGGGGCGGGATTCGAACTCGACACGCCTCTCACCGGCTATCTTTTGTGCTTTTTTCTCCGTTTTCATTGCCTTGCGACAGCAAGGCAGCTTCAAACGAAGCAAAAATCCCTAAAATCTATCTCGGTGAGAGGTGCTTGCAGTTATCGCAACGCGGTTTTTACCCATGCAATGACAAAGACCGCAGTTAATAATTTCTTTATTAGCAA
>WRJQ01000067.1 GCA_009778485.1 Oscillospiraceae bacterium | reverse complement strand
ATGACGCGACTTTTGTCCAAGGCTCCTAGGTATTTCAAGGACTTTCAACGCAGAGTAACGGAAAAAGACATCGTAAGAATGTAAACTTTTAGATGTTACAGGGTACTAGTCGCTTTTCAGCGTTACCGTTACTGTCGTGCCTTTGCCGAGCTCGCTTTCAAACGTGATTTCGCCGCCGTGCAGCTCGGCGATCTCATCGCAGAGCCTGAGCCCGAGCCCTACCCCGCCTTGCGCCCGCGAGCGCGATTTGTCCACGCGGTAGAATGCGTCCTTAATCTTGTTCAGTTCGTCCTCCGGTATTCCGCTGCCATTATCCGTGACATATATCTTGCACATGCCGTCGCCCGTGACGGAACGAATCTTTATCTCCCCGGTTCCATCCCCGTTTCCGCTGATCGCTTTTCTCGCGTTGTCGATCAGATTCAGGAGCAGCGACATGAACAAGTCCGGTTCGAGCAGGCACACGCCATGGTCGCAGTCGCTCTGAAGGTCGATGCCCCTGCTTTCCAAAACCGGCTTCAAGAGGCGCGCGGCGTCACCCACGATCCTCGATATGCCGGTCGGCACGAGCACAAAGTCGCGCCTTTTCGTCACGATAAGTTCCAGCAGCCGCAGGGACAGGACTTCCAGCCTCCTGCCTTCCATAAATATATAGTTCGCCGCGTCCCTCCTGTCCCCGTCGGACAGGGAGTAGCCCCGCAGAAGGTCGGCGTAGCCTATTATCGACGTCATCGGCGTCTTAAGCTCGTGGGCGAGCGCGCCCATGAACTCTTCCTGCCGGCGCATCGTATCTTTCATCTCATTTATATTATCCTCCAGCCTGCCTGCCATGTCGTTGAACTCCGTGGCGAGCATGCCTATTTCGTCGCGCCCGCCTTGCGATGCGCGGCTGCTGAGGTCGCCGGAAGCTATCTTCCTCGTAGCGGCGGATAGTTTTCTCAGCGGGGAGGTCATCCAGTAGGATAGCAGCCAGGATAGAGCCGCGCCAAGCACTATCGCGGCGATGAAGAGCCGCCTGTATATCGACTGCTGGTACTGCCTGCCTTCGTATACGGAGCTGAGGTCGTGCAGGCTTTCAAGGTACAGCGATCGCGAGGCGAATCGGAACTGGTCCGCGATTTGCAGCAGGTACGCGCCTGTGGAGTCTTTGCGAGTGAGCATCGCGATTTGCCCTTCCCCGGCGCCGGGCAGCGGTTCCTCGCCCCACATTTCCGGCGACCTGCTCACGAAGATAACGCCTGTTTCGTCAGACAATCGCAGCGACAGCCAGTTTTGCCCGCCTTGCGCGTCAAGCCTGGTTATAGCTGCGATTAGTTCGTCGTAGTCGCCGCTCTGCCGCTCCTGCTGCCCCGACTGCGACGGCTGCCCCGACTGCGACGGCTGCGACGACTGCCCCAACTGCGACGGTCCGCTGACGGCGGACAGCATATAGCGCACAAGCCTGTGCGAAGCGGCGGCTGCTTCCTGCGACTGGTTGAGGGCGTTGCCGGCGCCTGCGGTTATGAGCACGCTGCCGCACACGCCGAACGCGAGCGCGAGCACGACCGTAAACGCTATGAGCATCTTGAGCGCAAGTTTCACCAGTTGCTATGCCTCCAACCTGTACCCCACTTTATACACCGCCTGCAGTTTCTCCTCCCAGCCGACTTTCTTTCGCAGGCGCTGGACATGCAGGTCTATCGTACGGCTGTCCCCGTAGTAGTCGCCCCCCCACACTCGCTCGTATATCGTCTCGCGGTAGAGCGCGGTGCCCGGGTTGCGCGCGAAGAGCAGGAGCAGCTCATATTCTTTGCGCGTGAGCGCGATCTCGTTCTCGTCCCTGCGCACGACCATCGATATCGTATCGATGCTGAGCCCCGCCACCGCGATCATGCGGTCGAGTTTATGGTACCTGCGCAGGACTGTTTCGACGCGCGCCAGAAGCTCGATTATCTCAAAGGGCTTGACTATATAGTCGTCGGCGCCCATGCGGAGGCCCTTCACCCTGTCTTCGACCATGTCTTTCGCGGTGATGAATATGACCGGCATATCCATCGGGCGGATATATTCCATGAGCTCGAACCCGTCGGCGCCCGGGAGCATCACGTCGAGCAAAATGAGGTCAAAGCGCTCGACCTCGAGTATATCCGCGGCTTTGATGCCGTCGTCGGCGCATGTGCATTGGTAACCCGCTTTCGTCAGGCTCATGCGCAGCAGGTCCGATATCGCTTTTTCGTCTTCGACTATGAATATTTTTACCATTTGGGTGAAGGAGTCCCCTTTCTATATTTTGTTTACATTGGCGCGCCGTTGTTGTAGAATTGTCGAAAAAAGGAGGGATGCACCGTGCCCGGTAAAACCAACAAAGACGGCCGCGCAGATGACGGCTGCAACTACATGACCCCGGAAGAGCTGGCAGAGTTTGGGAAGAACGTCGCGCCTGTGGCGTTTGACTCTTCGGACGTGAAGAACAAGATCCTCAATGTTAAGTACGGCAAGCTGCCGGAGCATCTGCTGGACATCTACCTGCCGGAGAGCGGCGACGGGCCTTTCCCGCTCGTAATCTACGTCCATGGCGGCGGCTGGAGGATGGGCAGCAAGACGGAAAGCTTCATGGGAGGCATTATCGGGCTGCTCGACCACGGGTACGCTATAATTTCCGTCGACTACCGCCTGGTCCCGAGGACGACTTACCCCGAGTTCATCTTCGATGTGAAAACCGCCGTCCGCTGGGCCCGCGCCCATGCGTCGGACTATGGGTTCGACCCCGACAGGTTCGCGATGGTCGGGGATTCGGCCGGCGGGCATATCACGCTGACGATGGGCTATACGGCAGGCCACCCGGAGTATGCCGGCGAGGCCTATGGCTGGCCGGGCGTATCGGATGGGTTGCAGGCTATCTGCAGTATGTACGGCCTTTCGACGCTGGAGGATGTGTCCACGAAGTTCTACCGCCAGTCGGGCGTCGCGAGGATGCGGCGCGAGGCTCCGGGAGCGGATTCTCTCTACAGCGGCGTTTTTTGCACCAAGGACGCGAACTTGCTGCGGCTCATCAGCCCGATAAGCTTTGTGACGAAGGATATCCCGCCTACTCTGCTTCTGCACGGCGTGAAGGACGGGGTCGTCCCTTATCAGCAGTCCACTATTCTCGCGGATAAGATTCGCAAGGTTTGCGGCGAGAGCAAGGTCGAGCTGGTCCTTTATGACGACCGCAACCATGCTTCGCCCGAGTTTAACACGAAGTCGAACAGCGATGTGCTCGCGGCGTTTTTCGATAAGTGGCTGTAGGGGGGCGGGATCCCGGGGCGCGGGGGGCGCGTGGTGGGGATCCCGGGTCAAGCCCGGGATGACGTATCGGGCGCGGGATGACGATGCTCTATAACTGCGAGTGCTGCGCGTAGTTTTCCGCCAGGGTCGGGGCATACGGCGGCCGCAGATGGTAGTCGACCGGCAAGTCGCGCGACACAGGCACATCATTTTCGAGATGTATGGGCAGCAGGTTGCCCGACTCATCTTGCTCGGGATAGTCGTTCCTGAAGAACCCGAGCACGCGCACGCTCGCTTTCCTCGCTTTGGCGGCCTGCATATACGCAATGCCGAGTTCCGCCAGCGACAGGCTCTCGGCGACGCGCGCCAACTCATGCGGATTCGAGGCGTATAGCCTCTCCCCTTCTGTATCGAGAAGATCGCGCATGCGCCTGATGCCCAGATCCAGTGTGTGCTCCGTTTTGTAGGCGCCGCAGTAATCCTGCATTATCCTCGCAATCGCGTAATCGAACTCCTTCCAGCCCACGTCTCCGCTGTTTTCTCCAACGGCAGCGTAGATGCGGGCTTTCTCCTTTTCGATCTGCGCAGCATCCGGCGCGGACGCTTCGGCGCCCGCCGCGTACACGGCAGCCTGCCTGCCGGCGTATCGCCCCGTCGTATGGGCTTCGCCGTGGCACCCGGCGCTCGGCAGCGGCCCGCTCCCCGCAGCGAAGAGCCCGGGCAGCGAAGTCATCAGCCTCCAGTCGACGAGGTAGCCGCCGCTCCCGCTCCGCCAGTTCGGCGGCGTGTGGCTGGCGCCCATCCAGGCTGTGTCCGTGGGTATGACGCTGTAATCCGTGATGGGGTATTGAAGCATATCTTTTGAAGGGTCGAAACCCCATGCAGTCAGCGTCTCGTATATGGGCACCCTGCATTTCCCCTCGTGCGCGAGCATGAGGCCAAACAGCAGGCGCCTGGAGGTCTCGCTGAGCTGCGTCATGTCGGTGTAGAGCGGCATATTGTACTCGCCTTCAAGTATTTTCTTCCACATATCGTGGTCGGTCAGGGTGATCTTGTATTTATCCATATATCCGTGGTCGAGCGCGATGCCGTGACCTATTATAAAGGAGCCTTCTTCGCTCGGCCGGAAAATGCCCTCTTCATCGTCAATGAGCCTGCCGTCAGAGTATGCGTACTTGACGGCTTTGCCATCTTTATCGATAGTCGGCGCGCCCTGATATGTGTTGTTGTTATTCCCTGTGCTGTAGGGCGCGTAGCCCATGCCGGAGAGCCTCGACGCTCCCGTCATTTCCATCATTATGAACTCCGCGCCTGCCCTCCAGCCAATGGTCATGCCCATGGATGTGTTGTTGAGGTCGCCCATGGCCTGGCTTGTCGTCAGCTCGGGCGCGAAGCCCCACAGCCTGTTTTTGACCCTGCCGGGGCAGACTACGACGGCTTTCGCCTTGAGTATATAAAACTCGCCGGTCCTGTCGTTGACGCCCGTCGCGCCAATGACACGCGCCCCCTGCCGGCCGCCTTCCGTCAGCAGCGCGGTCACGCATACCCGGTCGTAGACCTGCGTGCCGAGCGCGCGCATTTCCTTGTCGACGCAAGGTTTGATGTCATACCCGTATATCCTCAGGCAGTGCTTGTGCTCGAGGTCGTAGGCGAACAGCAGCTTCGTCTCGTCGTCCCTGAATATGCTGCCTTTGAACTCGTCGTCCTCGTCTCTTATCTGGACGCCCATCTCTTCCGCTTCGAGCAGGGTATCCCAGCCTTCTTTGCCGACGATGTAGCGCGCAATGCCGTTTGTGAAGCCGTCCGTCGTTTCCATGGCCGCTTCGGAGTACATTTCGGGCGTGACTTTCGAGCAGGGGTTCATCACGGCGCCGTGCCAGTGGTCCACGCCCGCCCCGCCGTCTCCGCTGCGTTTGCTGAAGCCCCGGTCCGCCACCGCGACTGTCGCACCTTTGCGCCTGGCCGCTATCGCGGCGCGGCAGCCGGCGACGCCTCCGCCGATGACGAGCACGTCCGTCTCGACAACGATTTCGTTCGCGTACTTGATCTCATAAGGCCATAGCGGCACCCGCCCGGTCTCGTTTACGTATTCGTGCCAGTTCATAGTTGCTCCTCCTCGTCGTCATGGGTTGGGTTGTCGTGGCTGTCCACAGCCATTATACCTTGAGCGCAGCGAAAGGTATAATCTGCCATGTGGCGCGTCTCGCGCCACGGCTATAATCACGTATGATGGCTGGTACAGCCATTATACCTTGAGCGCAGCAAGAATACAATATCTCAGGCTGAAGCCTCCGGTGCACCAACAAGGCCATTCGCCATTGATCCGGACAAGCTCATAGCCCGGGAAAAGGAAGTAGCGCCCGTCGATACGCCGGAGCTGTATCAGCGCATCTGGAACGGCGGGATGCCTGCGCTTATCAGCGGGCAACTCACTGACAGGCGCGTTATGTACAGCAGTTATATCAGCACTTATATCGACCGGGACATCAGAGATATTTCTGGAACGGTAGATTCACTAAATTTCTTGAACTTCATCACCGCTGCCGCTGCTCTGACCGGTCAGATTTTGAACTATAGAACAATCGCGCAGGCATCGGATATCGGTGAAGTAAAAGCAAAGGAGTGGTTGAGCATCCTCGAAACGCTGGGGATAGTATTCTACTTACGGCCTTATTCGAATAATGTGCTCAAGCGCACTATCTCTACGCCAAAACTCTACTTTTTCGATACGGGGCTAGTAGCCTATTTGACAAAGTGGAGCGACCGCGACACATTAATGAGCGGGGCGATGAGCGGGGCGATTCTGGAAAACTTCGTCGTGTCCGAAATCATCAAGAGTCATTACAACTGCGGTCTGGAGCCCTACGTATACTACTACCGTGACAAGGACGCCAAGGAGATCGACATCATCATCGAGGGCGACGGCAAGCTATTTCCGATAGAATTGAACCTCCCATGACTAAAGTCACGGGATTCTTGGATCGACGAGCGACTGCTCCCTACTATCCGGAGTCTTACATGCTCTTCTCAAGCGTTTGGGTAGGTTCGGGCCGTTCCTGCCCTACCTTGCTGTGATTGATTATTCGCTGCTTGCCAAACTAAGTAGGCGCAGCCCTTCATAGAGGGTGT
>WRJQ01000066.1 GCA_009778485.1 Oscillospiraceae bacterium | reverse complement strand
ATATAGATCAGCAGGCAGTAGGAGCACAAAAGAAGCTGCTAGAATTAAGGAAACAGAAGATGAACTACAGTACACTTAAAAACTGCAGATGACCTACCGCCACCGCCACCGCCACCGCCACCGCCACCGCCACCGCCGCCTCCGGTGTACCAACCGGAACCGCAGCCGGTCGCGCCACCGCCGCTGTTCCAGCAACCGGTCGCGCCACCGCCGCAGCCGGTCGCGCCGCCACCATCGCTGTTCCAGCAGCCGGCTGCCCCGCAGGCCGATCCGCAACCTCCACAGTACCAGCCGCCTCCCGCGCAAACCGCTAACGTGACGAGATGTCCGAGATGCGGCGCGGAGCTTGCGGAAAACGCGAAATTCTGCACGACTTGCGGCGCGCAACTATCATAGTTGGGAAAGACAAGGTGATAATTAATGGGACTTATTAAAGCTGCGCTTGGATCTGTTGGGGGAGTTCTGGCGGATCAATGGCTCGAGTTTTTCTACTGCGACTCCCTCGCGGAAGATGTCATGGTAGTAAAAGGCCAAAAACGAACGTCAGGCCGATCTTCCAACACAAAGGGCGAAGACAACATCATATCGAACGGTTCCGGAATTGCCGTCGCTGACGGACAATGCATGATCGTCGTGGAACAAGGCAAGATACTCGACTTCTGCGCGGAACCGGGACAGTACACCTTCGACATCGGGGGAGAACCCTCGCTGTTTGCCGGGGGCGGCCTGGGGCAAAACGCCCTGGCGTCGCTCAAGAGTGTGTTTGACCGCTTTAAATACGGCGGCCAGCCGGGCAAAGATACGCGCATCTACTACTTCAACACGAAGGAACTGATAGGCAACAAGTACGGGACGCCAAGCCCCGTTCCCTTCCGGGTGGTGGATCAAAACATCGGTCTGGACATCGATATCTCTATCCGCTGCTTTGGTGAGTACAGTTACAGGATTACGAACCCAATGCTGTTCTATACCAACGTCAGCGGCAATGTTGCTGATGCCTATAAACGTGAGACCATAGACGGCCAACTAAAGACCGAACTGATGACGGCGCTCCAGCCGGCGTTCGCGAAGATCAGCGCAATGGGGATCCGCTACTCCATGCTCCCCGGGCACACGATGGAGCTTGCCGACGCGCTCAACGAAGTGCTCTCCGCGAAATGGCGCGACCTGCGCGGCCTCGAGATCGTATCCTTCGGCGTATCCAGCGTGAAAGCATCCGAAGAAGACGAGAACATGATCAAAGAGCTGCAGCGAAACGCCACCTTGCGCAACCCGACGATGGCTGCTGCGCATCTGGTAGGCGCCCAGGCGGCAGCTATGCAGAGCGCTGCTTCAAACGAAGCCGCCGGCCCGGCGATGGCGTTCATGGGCATGAATATGGCCGGAGCCGCAGGTGGAATGAACGCAACGAGCCTTTTTGAAATGGGGCAGCAACAGCAGCAACAACAACAGCAGCAACCGCAGCAGTTTGCGCCGCAGTATGCGCCGCTCAACGCACCGGAGCCGCGCAGACAAGCGCAGGCGGCAGCCCCGGCCGACGAACCGTCAGGCTGGACCTGCGAATGCGGGCACGCCGGCAATATGGGGAAGTTCTGCATGGAGTGCGGAAAGCCGAAACCCCAGGTTGATACCTGGACCTGCGAGTGCGGCCACGAAGGCAACGCAGGCAAGTTCTGCGCCGAGTGCGGCAAACCTAAGCCTCAAACAGGCGATTGGAACTGCGAGTGCGGCCACGAAGGCAACACAGGCAAGTTCTGCGCTGAGTGCGGCAAACCAAGGCCATAACCAAGACAAGGGGACGGTTCTCCTGTCTTGTGCCTGCACCCCCAAACCGTCCCCCTGTCTTGCCCGAGGATTAATATTTGAAGCTAATCTCGTGGAACGTCAACGGTCTGAGAGCCTGTATAAAGAAAGGCTTTCTCGATTCTGTCGCCCTGATGGACGCGGATGCCATCTGCCTTCAGGAAATAAAAATGGAACGCGCCCAGTCAGAAGTCGTGTTCGAGGGCTACCACGAATACTGGCTGAGCGCGGAGAAAAAGGGGTACTCAGGAACCGCGATTTTCTCGAAAATTGAGCCGGTTGGCGCCGCATACGGGATGGGCGTCGACCGGCACGACCATGAAGGGCGCATAATCACTCTTGACTTCGGCACGTTTTACCTTGTCAATGTGTACGTGCCCAACTCGCAAAACGAACTCGCCAGGCTGCCGTACCGTATGGAATGGGAAGACGACTTCCGCGAGTTCGCGCTGGAGCTGGACAGGAAAAAGCCCGTCATTATCTGCGGCGACCTGAACTGCGCGCACGAGGAGATAGACCTCAAAAACCCAAAGACAAACGAGCGCAACGCAGGCTTCACGATAGAAGAGCGCGGCAAGATGACGATGCTGCTCGAGGCCGGGTTTACGGATTTCTTCCGCCATTTCAACCCCGAAGCGCGGGATGCCTATACATGGTGGTCATACAGGGCGGGAGCGCGAGAGCGGAACGTTGGCTGGCGCATCGACTATTTCCTTGGCTCCGACCGCTTGACAGGCGCAGTTGCAGGCACGGGTATTTACCCCGATGTGCAAGGAAGCGACCACTGCCCCGTTTGGCTGGATATTGACCTTATCGAAATAAAAAAGCCCCGCGCCTGAACGCGGGATCGGTTGCAAAATGGAACACTAAGAAACGCTTTGCTGTTCGGTGTACCTGCACACCCTGTTCCTGCCTTCATGCTTGGCGGTATAGAGAGCGTCGTCCGCGCAACGAATGAAGTCGTCGACAGAACAGTCGAGGGAAGGCGTAATCGAGTTAATGCCCATGCTGATGGTGACATTGGTTATCTCGCCGTCTTCGCGCGGGATATCAGTGACTGCCATCTGCTCCCGAACCTTATCGGCAATCGAAAAAGCCTGGTCGCCCTTCGTGTTCGGCAGTAAAATCGCAAACTCCTCCCCGCCCCAGCGCGCGACGAAGTCCATGGAACGCTTGAGCGCCTTGGAAAACACCTCGGCGACCGCTTGCAAAGCCCTGTCGCCCTGCAAATGCCCGAACGTATCGTTATAGACCTTAAACTTGTCCACATCGACGAACAAGATGCTTAGCGGCTCTTGATTTCTCACGGCGCGGTTCCACTCCTGGTTCAACCGCTCTTCGAAACTGCGCCTGTTAGGCAGCCTGGTAAGCTGGTCGATCATGCTCAGGTTCTCAATTGTCCGGATGTAATTATGCTCGGCAATTTCCTTTTTCGTCAGGAGGTACTTCGCCAGGAAAGACAGGAAGAAAAAGGCGGTGTACAGCATCGGGAAACGCATCATGAAAGTCTGCGAGTAGTACTCGCTGACGACTTCGCGCAAGGGCGTCCAAAATAGAACGATGAAAAATACTTCAAAGAAAAGGCCGATGGAAGTACCGTAGATCAGTTCCATCAGCAGCATAGCGGCCGGCGGGAACAGCAGCGCCCAAAGGATCGCGAACCCCTCGTTCCCTCCCGTCAGCGCAAAATACACGCAAAGAGCAGACAGCGCCACGCAAAGCATGAGCTCAAGCAGTTTCCTTACCTTGACCAACAGGCTGAGGACGAAAATGCAAACCAGGAGCGCCGTCAAGATCAGCGTTGCGACCATCATCTGGTGCTGCTGCTGATTATAGTTCATCCAGCTCATTACCGAGGTGATGACAGCGAGCGCGAGAGACAAACCGCGGATAGTGTTGCGATCTTGGCGCTGTTGATCGACGGTTTCGTCTTTGTATTTGATTGTATCTGTGATATTCTTGACGCTGCCTTTAATACTCATGGAATAACCTCTCGTCAGATACAACTCCTACCTCTCGTCTACCTAACTCCAGTTTACACAGTTATACAGTTTTGTCAATGTAAATATGAAAAAAATGATGAATAAAACTAGAAAAATGTTTACAATTCAGTACCTCGGTGAGGTCGTCGCAATCACGAGGCATGGATGCCGGAGCGCGCGAGTATGCGCATGGATGCGCATTCGAGCGAAAGGAACGTGATGTAACGGCCGAACTAAGGTGGCACTGAATTGTAACGAGAAATGGCCGGCGTTTTGTCCAAGAGTCCTATACGGTTGAAAGAGGCGGTGCTTAGATGATGGCGGGAGATATCTCCAAGGCTTCGAAACTTCTCAATCAGGCAAAAGACAAGTATTTCGGCGAGCGCCTTGACTTCAGAGCGCGGGTATTCAACTCCCTGGGACTGATCGGCATCGCGCTCAGCGTTTTCTTTGCCGCCTTTTCGTACTTTGTCTTGCGCGCCGGAGCCGTGAACGCGTCAGTCTATTTGCTAATTGCCGCTATTGCGCTGCTAATAATACGACGCGCGAACAGCAGCGGGCACTTTAGTCGCTACTTCCTTATTACGGTCATCGTGGTGTTCATTGCAGTATTCCCGGTACTGTTCTTCATGGGAGACGGCTATGGCAGCGGCATGCCCAGCTTCTTCGTGTTCGCCGTGGCGTTCACCGTCCTGATGCTCGAAGGGAAGCGACGGATAATCCTTGCCTCCCTTGAACTACTGCTGTACACCGCGTGCTTTTTGGTCGCGTACAACTTCCCGCATGTCGTCACCCCGTACCCGACCGATGTGGGAGCGGTTCAAGACATCATCGTTGGCTGCTTGATTGCGTCGCTCGCGCTGGCAGCGGCGATTTTTCAGCATATCGTCGTATATGACCGCAAGCAGAAGCAACTCGAACAGCTTGACGAAGAACGCGCCAAGCTGTTCGGAAACATATCCCATGAAATGAAAACGCCTCTCGCCATTATATCCACTCACGCCCAGCTCATGAGAAATAAGCTGGAGCAGCTCCCGGAAGCGCAGGGCTCCATAGAGGACGCTCTGCTGATAATCAGCGAGGCCAACCAGCTCGGTATGATTGTCACGCAGGCGCTGGAGTACGCGCGGATCCAAGAGGGCGGCATGAAATGGAGCATGAAACCTTGCCACGTCGGGGAAATCATCGCCGAAGCCGTTTCGATGCATTTTGCGGGGCCGTCCTCCGCCAACAACCACAACCGAATCGACCTGAAAGTCAACGAGGGCCTGCCGCCGATTATGGCGGACTCGAGACGTATTGCGCAGGTGGTTGTAAACCTTGTGACCAATGCCGTGCGGCATACAAAAGGAGGCGTCATAACTATCGCCGCGACAGAGCGCGATAAGCAGGTTGTGTTGTCTGTGACGGATACCGGCTCCGGCATGACGAAAGAAGAGATTGGGCAGATATTCGACCGCTGGCATACCGGCTCCGGCGATACCGGCACCGGGCTTGGTTTATATATTTGCAGGAACATCGCAGAGTCCCACGGCGGCTCCATAACCGTTGAGAGCGAACCGGGCAAAGGGACCTGCTTCGAGGTTCTATTGCCGGTAGCTTGAACCTCCCATTAGTAGCGTATTTTGCTGAACATATAACTCTGCTTTTCTGAAGATATTCGAAACCAGCTATCAGGGTTGTCGGTCATATGAAGCTTCTTTCGCAGCCGATACACATGCTCCACGACAGTTTGCGCGTTATCAAGCGCGGACGCGCCCCAAACATCCTCGTAGACCTTCTCGCGGTGGATCATCATGTTCGGATTCTTCATAAAGTAGTGCAGGAGCCTCATCTCCATAGGCGACAGTACGACATTTTCGCCATCCAATCTGCAAAGTCCGCTGGACGGATCCACTGACAGCGGCGGAATCTCTGCGCGCCCCGAACCGACATACATGGCGCGCCGCAGAATCGCGGCGACGCGTATGCCCAGGCGGTTCAGATCGTAAGGCTTTATTAAGTAGTCGTCGCCACCGAGAGCAAAACCGCGCTCCTCGTCCTTGAGATCGCTGAGCGCGGTTATGAAAATAACCGGAGAGTTCGATAGCTGCCGAACCACAACGCTGAAGTCGAAGCCGGAACCGTCCGGAAGCATGACGTCGAGCAGCACCAGGTCGGGAGGCGCTTCGCGCAGAAGGCGGCGGGCGTCGGCGAGCGTCGAGGCGGCGCGCACTTCGTACCCAAGATCCGTAAGGAAGTCCATGTTCGCTCTCAGCAGGGAGAGTTCGTCCTCAACAATTAAAATTCTCTCGTTTGCCATATCAACCAGCCCTTCAAACGCAGCGGTGATGTCTTATATTGGGTCATTATAGCATATGCAGCGCCAATTGGCTTTCCATGCCGCAATCAACTTTTGTTGATTGCGGTTTTTTCAACGCATTCTTTGCTATAATGGGCGGATAGCTACACCTTAACATGAATCCGGGAACTAGGGGGAGAACGACCAATGGAACAGGATAATAAAACGCCGACAGGCGAACCGACCGGGGCGCCAAGCGGCGCGCCGTCGACAGACACGACGTCGGCGCTGTTCGTGTCTGCACGCAAGAAACAGCTCGAACAGCAAGAAGCGGAAAGAGTCGCCAGGGAAAAGGAAGAACAACGCCTTGCGGCGGAAGCCGAAGTCCAGAGACTCGAGCGCGAAGTCGAAGAGCGCCGCCTCAGAGCAGCGGAAGAAGCACGGCTTGCCGATGAAGAAGCGCGCCGCATCGCGGCGGAAGCGCAGGCACAAAAAGCACAGGCCGAAGAGGAAGTCCGGCGCATCGCGGAGGTCGCCCAGGCGAGAAAAGCGATGGCAGCCGAGAACCCGGATGTATTCCTGGGAGGCGCGCCACAGGCAGGCGGAGCCCCGCCACAATGGAATGCCCCGCCACAGGGCAGCCCCGGCGCTTATGCCCCCGGCCCGCAAGGGCCGCAAGGCCCGCCAGCTCCGCAGGGGCAGCGGGCACCCCCAA
>WRJQ01000065.1 GCA_009778485.1 Oscillospiraceae bacterium | reverse complement strand
TTGTCATGATGCTTTGCTCGCGCGTATAGTCTCTCTTTGGCGCGAATGTGTTGTCGCCTACGCCTTCCATTATGCCGGTGGCTTGCATTTGTCCGACTGCCTCGATTGCCCAGGATGAGAGCAGCGCGCTATCGCTGAATGTTGCAGGCTGCGTCTCAAGCGGTTTCCCTAAAGCATCTGCAAGCCTTGAAAGCATTGTGGCCGCTTGCTCGCGAGTCAGCGGTTCGTTAGGGGCAAACCTGTCCTCTGAGACTCCTTTGACGACTTCAATCGCAGCGGCTTTCCTGACATTGATGTCCGTAGTGTCAGTAAACGTAAAGCTCGAGTACATATCCTCGGTAATCTCTCCCTTGAGGTTCTCGTACAACCTCACAGCAAGCGCAGCAAACTCAGCGCGGGTGGCGGCAAGAGTGTAATTATACTGCAAGCCCGGCGGCACGAGCCCGGCCCCTAATGCCGCGTTTACCTTCTCCCGCGCCCACGACGTGGGATTCTCCCAGAGCATAGTGTATAGGATAGAGTACTGGAAATAATTGCCATTTACGTTGTCTCTCAGAATAATATCAAAAATGGACGCGCGATCGGACCTACCCCTTATCGCTATGCTGACTGTATTGCTTTCACTGATTTCCTCAAGAAGTGGTTCAAAGAACTTCCCATCAGCATAGAAACCGCCGTCCTCTCCAATCACCATGCCTATATCGTCTGTGTAAAGAGCATAGCTCTTTCCCCAATCAAATTCTTCCCAGTACTCGTCGTCCGGCTGCGCTATGTCTTCTCTCCACCATTCATCCCCATCAGGCGTGAGATTCCAGATCCCGTTGGCTGAGGTAAAGGTAATTGTTACATTCGCGCCATTTCGCGGCAGCCAAATGAAGTAGTTTGTGGAACTGCCGACCGTAGCCACGGTTACTCTTACGACCTGATCGATAACTGCATAGCAGTCGTCCCATATGAGCTTAAGCGAGCCGTCTTGCAAAAACTCCATCGTGTAGCCGTCGGTGGCTTTTACGCCTCCTGTTTCATCGGCAGGAGCCGCCAATGCGGGAAAAGTTAAGCTTAAGATGAGCGCGAGTGTCAGGATAACGCATGCAGTAGTTTTTTTCATGAAGATATTTTCCTTTCTGTACTCAATGCTTTTGTCGGGCGAACCATTTAATACGCGCCGTACTCCCTGGCGGTCTCAAACATCGCCTCGACGTTCTCGCGCTTGCACTTGCCAAGACCGCAGGAAGTCTCGAAGATATAGCCTCCGCCCGGGGCGCAGTCGTCCATCAGCTTCTTGACTGCGTCGCGCACCTTGTCGGGCGTGCTCCAGTCCAGCATTGCCGAAGGGAACCCGCCGGAGATGCAGGCGATACCGCCCAGCTTCTTCTTGGCCACAGCCATGTCGACTTCCTCGAAGTGGTAGAAGACCTTGCCGGGGGGCACTTCCGTCAGGCAGTCGATGCGCGAGTCGTACTTGCCCTCCGTGTAAATATATGGCACATGGCCGCTGTCGATGATGGCGAGGATGATCTTTTGCAGATGGCTCCAGTAATACTTTCTGTAGTGCTCGCCGCTTAGGAACCCGTCGAACCCCTTGTGCAAAGCCATGAAGAAGTGCTTGCCCTCGTTGATCCCTTTGGAACGCGCTATCATCTCAAGGGACCGTTCAAGAGCTTCGTCGATGTACCTCTCGATGTCCTGCGGCCTCTCATAGAGGTCCTCCATCGTCAGAATCGACCCGCGCAGAAAGTCGCTGTACCCGTCGTACGGCACGCCGGCGCCGCCGCCCATGTAGACCGGATAGCCCATATCGTGGATCTCCTGGTTGATGGCGTCGACTCTATCCTGATAGGACTTGTAGAACTCGTCGACAGCCCACAGGTCGCTTATCATAGACCTGAACTCCGGCGAGGAAAACAAGCTTGCCATCCTGCGCACGCCGCCCATGCCGCCAAGGTACTCCCTGAACTTCTCGAAGGGCTCGTAAATGGCATAATTCCTCGGCAGGGACTTGCCAATCGTCCATCCGGTGCGGTCGCTGAAGAACTCCTCGAACTCGTCGTCAAGCAGCAGCGGATACTCGATGAACTGCTGAAGCGAGTTGTCATCAATGACGTTGCCGGGCATCCCCGCCCAGCGCATATTCTTTGGCCTCGTGATCTCCATCGCGGGGCCTTCGCCCGCGTTGACCATGCCGACGCCCGTACCTGAGTCCGGGTCGAAATCGTTTAGGTACTTGATAGCGGCAGTCCTGCTCTTTTCAAGCGTCGTGTCGTAGACGACCTCCGCCACCGTGAAGCCCGCGTTGAAGATTGGGAAAAGCTCCGCCGGCGGCGTTACAGGCACGCGGTCCGGCTCCTTGAGGGCAATTGCGTCCTTGACCCTCTGCTCTTTTTCGTCATACTTTTTTTGATTCTCAGGCGACATTATAGTCACTCCCCTTTCATGTCAGATATTCTAACATGAAACGCCGAGTTGATACAAGATATATTACACCTACCATCTTCCGCCGCCTCCTCCGCCGCCGCCTCCGGAGGAACCGCCGCTTGAGTAGCTGCCTCCGCCGCTGCTGCTGCCGCCGTCGCTGCCACCGCTGCCATGCGACGAAGGGTGCGAAGACATGCGGTGCGACAATGAGCGGCTGAAGGCGTCTATGCCGTAGTAATACATCATATCTTCAACGCCGTAGCCGTAGCACCAATCAGGAGGCTGCCGCGAAAGCCCTTCGAAATTGCGGTCCCATATCTTTGAAACCCCAAGCGTCTGCGCGTAAGGGAGAATGTCGTAGAAGTACTCGGGCCTGCTCTCCAAAAGCTCTTCGAGGGTCCTCTTCTCTGCAGTCTCAAGGAAGGACTTGAAACCGACGGACCGCTCGATGAGATCGAGGCCGTAGTCTGACTTCCGGCGCAGGTAAGGCGTTGAGAAAAACGCGACAGCGAGCGAAACGATTGTGATTGCCGTCGATACTAACGCCAGGGGCCTCCCCGCCGCAGCGTTAAAGAACAAAAAGGCGAATATCGCGTACAGCACGATGGACAAAGCCAATATAACGCTGCGGAACTTAGTCCGTTTGAATCGCTGCTTGTGGCAGCTTAAGACAGCGGGGAAAAAGCCAATGCAAAGGAATAATGATAGAAATAGCCCTGTCTCTATAGCATCTGTGTCGAAATGCCATATTCGGCTCAGGGCATAATAGAGCGCCACAACTCCCAGTATCATCAGGAAGGCTACGAAAGACGCTGCGCGCTTTGCCCGGTCGAGCGAACGCTCTGCGGAAAAAAACTTCACGACCTCCTTGGGGATACGGTTCAGTATGGTGTAGAACCGGTCCTCGAGCTGCATTCCTGCGACATTGGCGCCGTCCCCGAACACCCAAAGCGCTTCGAACATCCCCTTTTCGTAAGGCCGGTGCCCGTCGTCGAGGGTGTTGTTCTTATGCAAAATAAAGTCGCTGTTCCTGTCAGGGATCTCGATAGACAGATGCCCGTGCGAGGCCCAGTAGTATATGAGGGAAGTCACGTCGCGGTTGGAAACGCTTCCGTCGATCACATACCCGAGTTCGGCAGGGTTCATGTTGTCCGGAGGGTAAGCCAGCACGACCTTCGCAAGCTTCCTTTCGGGATCTTTTATGAATGCAAAGTAGAAAATCGCAAGAGCGACAACCGCAGCGGCGATCGGCACGATATAGTCGGCAGAGTGCGAGGCGCGCCTGAATCCTGAAGACCTGAAGCCAACGGAGGCGTAGTAGGCTGAGGGGTCAGCCTCGGCCTCAACCCGCAGCGACTTGCCGTCATTGCTCAACGACGAAACGTACCCGCCCGGTTCGCGCCTGTTGAACCGGTCGTAAAACTCGACGGAGGATATCTCAAACGGAGAGTTGACGCTTACGAAATAGCTCTCTACGTATATTCCGTCGTCGCTGCCCGGCAAGTCGATTTCGAAGTAGTAACTGCTTTGGAGCTGTGAGATTGGATGCTTCACTTTTCCGGTGAAGTAAAAACGTATCCTTTCGCCGGAATATTTCCCGAAAAACTCGGAAGACAGCACAGAAAATGGGTACTCCGCGCCATCCGGCCCGAACCATGCGTAATCCGTCATGCCGTAGGTCGCTCGCGGCAAGCGTGCCGACTCCTGAACCGTCGCGTCGTAGACCTCAGTCAAGGTCATTACTCCGTAGGCATCAAGCTCGGCAGTCACTTCAACGCTGTGGATAACGAGCGGCGGGACGTAGACTACAGCGTCGGCGAACGCTCCCGGGAGCATCTGCACGTTGAGCGTGACCGCCATGTACGGTTCGAGAGGCCTTTTCATGCTTACGCGGATCATGTTGCCTTCAGGCTTGCTTAGGACGGCGTAGTCGTTATCCACGCTGCCCAAGGGGCCGGAGGTGAGCGTGGTCTTGTTGACCTGCGCCGCATCGGGCAAGACCACAGTCGCTGTGAAGTTCAGTATCGGGGTGTCCCAGCGGTCGCCGATGAGATCCATGTAGAAGTAGTCGTAGTCCGGCTCGCCGTCTGCATAATGGACCCTTGTGTATGTTATGGTGTAGGTTTTCTCGCCGGTTAGGTATATGTCCGGGTCGCCTATGCGGACGTTTATGTAGTCGCTGTAGTTCGTGACGGTAAACGGCTCTCCGTGAACGTGAATGTTCTCGACGCTGTAGCTCTCCAGGTCGCTGACGGTGTCGATGTCGCGGAAAATCCCCCGGGACTCGATGTTGAAGACTGCGGTTATAACCTCCGTGACCTCGTAGCTCCTGTCGCTGTTTGCCACAACATCGACTTTGAAATCCTTGATATAGTAGTCGTAAGAGTCGAAGTCGGCGGCACTTGCCGTCACCGCCGGAAACGCCGTCAAGCACAGCAGCAGGAGCAACAGGAGCATCAGGAGCAGCAGTTTCGTAGTAAATCGTTTCAAACTCTCACCTCGCAGTCAAAAAGCACGGCAGCCTTTTGCGCTCAAAACAAAACGGCAGCCGGGAGGTGCCGTCTGTTTTGAGAAATAGTCAACTGACTTCGCGCCCGTTGTACATCCCGCAGGACTTGCAAGCCCTGTGCGGGAGGCGCAGCTCGCCGCACTTGGGGCATGCGATGAGGCCGGGGGTCGCCAGCTTCCAGTGCGATGAACGTCTCTTGTTCTTTCTCGCTTTTGAGACCTTACTCTTTGGAACCGCCATATAAAACATCTCCTTCCGTTTTGGGGGTGGGATTTGAACTCAATACGGTTATCAGCTTTATAGTATTTATAACTGTATAGTCGTTGTGAAACGCGAGGCAAATTACTCCAGCAACTGCCCCAGGGCAGCTAGCCTCGGGTCGACCTGCTTGGCGCAGCCGCAGGGCCCATCGTTCAAATCAGCGCCGCAGTCAGCGCACAGACCGGCGCAATCCTCGCGGCACAGATGCCTTTGATCCAGCTCGAGCGTGAACTCCGTGAGGACTATCTCGCCGGCATCGACGCTATCTCCCTGAAGGTAGTATCCGTCCGGGTTTTCCCCGTCTTCGCCCCCTTCAGTGAGATATGCCAAAACCTGCTGGTGCACGGGGTACTCAAACTCTGAGAGACACCTTGCGCAGACGCAAACGCAGATTGCGTCTACATTCGCCGAAAAGGTTAGCACGCCTGCGTTGTTCGCTACCTCCCCGGCCGCCCTCGACGGCTCGGCGATCCGTACGACCGAGCCTGAAACCGCGTCCGACAGATCCGGTTCGAAGTCGAACCTGACCACGCCGCCGGGAACGCCAATTATCTCTCGTAGATCGATCAGCATAGTGTACCTCATGCATTCGCCAAGGAATTATAAGCTATGCAGGGTGTTGTTGTCAATCGTTTTTTGTGGTATTATCGTAAAATGAAAGAGTTTGCGATTGGAAAAAACGACGCCGGGCAAAGGCTTGACAGGTTCGTGTCGAAAAACGCGCCCCTGCTGCCGCCCTCGCTCGTCCAAAAATACATACGCCTGAAGAGGATCAAAGTCGGCGGGAAAGGCTCCAAGCGCGACTATAAGCTCTCAGAGGGCGACAACGTCCAAATGTACGTCAACGACGAGTTCTTCGAAGCCGGAGGGCGAGCCGCGCCCGCTCCGGGCGATAGCTTCCCGCAAATGCGGCAACTAGATATTGTATATGAAGACGGGAATATAGTCCTCATAAACAAAGAAGCCGGGGTCCTGTGCCACAGCGACGGCGACTACGACTACAGCAGCATCGTATCGCGCCTGCAGGCGCACGCGCGTACGCGCGGGGACTGGGACCCTGAAGCGGAAAACTCATTCGCCCCCGCCCTGTGCAACAGGATAGACCGCAACACATCGGGCATAGTCATCGCCGCGAAAAACGCCGAAGCACTCCGGATAATCAACGAGAAAATCAAGGACAGGGAAATAGACAAGTACTACCTCGCCGCCGTGCACGGAGCCCCCGACCCGCCGGCAGGCACGCTGGAAGGGCATATCTTCAAGGACTCCGTGAAAAACACGGTATATGTGTCGCGGGCGAGCAAGCCCGGCACAAAGTACGCGGCGACTGAGTACAGGACGCTGAAGACTGCCGGGAGTCTCGCGCTGCTTGAATGCCGTCTCATAACAGGGCGCACCCACCAGATCCGCGCGCAGCTAGCCACTGCCGGGCATCCGCTGCTGGGCGACGGCAAGTACGGCAGCGAAAGGCTGAACAAGCAGTACGGCGAGAAGGTGCAGGCGCTTTGTTCGCATAAGGTTCGCTTCTCGTTCAGCGGCGGCGCCGGTGCGCTCGAATACCTTGCCGGCAAGACCTTCAGCGTACCTGACCCGCCTTTCGCCGGCAAATGGTTCGCGCCATAGGAGCCTTGGAGGGCTGCCGTAACTATTCAGTACCACCTTAGTTCGGCCGTTACATCACGTTCCTTTCGCTCGAATGCGCATCCATGCGCATACTCGCGCGCTCCGGCATCCATGCCTCCGCGTTTCGGAATGTAGGGGGCTGCCGCAATCCCCTGCGGAAATCCCACGCACCGTCATTGCGGCCTCCGAGCC
>WRJQ01000064.1 GCA_009778485.1 Oscillospiraceae bacterium | reverse complement strand
CTCGTATAACCTGTCCGCAGCCGCGCTCGGATTGATGGGCGGGGAGATGGTCACGCATATACGATTCGAGTTTGGCACAGTGGCGGCAGGGTTCGCCAACGTCACAAGGCCGACCGTGACGGTACAGACGCTCCCGGGGCTGGCGGACGGGTACCAGATAGTCAACCGGGCTGAGGTCGGGGGTAAGTACGGCGGCGCACCGCAGGTGTCCACGACGGCGTGGGTGACAAAAGTGGTTCGTTTCGGCACACCCCCGGATTTGCCGAGGACGGGTCACTAAAGAATATAGGTTCAAGATAGCGTAACAGCCCCATTCAGGGGCTGTTGCGCTGATTGGAAGGAGATCCAACATGAAGCAACTATTCCAAAGGAGCATCGGACCAAAGCTGTATAAATATTATATTTTCATCATGGCGGCTGTAGTCCTTGCGCTGTGCATGGCTCCGGCCGCTCTGGCGGTCGATAATATGTGGGATGTCGCCCACAGGATCATTGTAGACGTATATAACAAGATAGCAGGGATATCGACCGTGCTCGCGGGCTTGATGTCCGCCGTCGCCGTAGTCGGCGCGAAGCTGTCTAATAACCAGCACAAGGTAGACCAAGCGTGGGATTGGCTGCGTAGGATTTGGATTGCATGGGCGATAATCAACGGGATTGGGGCTTTCCTCAGTTACATCGTTCCGATGTTCTCCGGGCTTGCCACTATTACTTGACGTTATTGGGCAAGCTAACAAACGGGTTCACCACAGTTAGTTTGCCCTCGATGACTTGATTGTGCTGCAAATCCTCGGTGTACACAATATCGCTATCGCTTTCCAATGCAGCAGACAGCATCAGTGAATCCCAATACGAGAATTGGTACTTTCCCTTAATATGCAGAGCCGTTTCTACTGTTTCGCTCGTAACCGGCAGTATGTTCATATTACGCAAGATCGCATTAATGAATCCGACGATCTTGTCATGGGCGTACTTATTCTTGCTCATAACCGAGTAAAACTCGCTCAGCATTTGCGTACTAATCCATAGCCGGGAACCTGCAAGGCTACCATTAAGAAGCGACACCGCAGCATCATGTTTTTGTTGGTCATTTGATATATGAGCATAGGCTATTATATTAGTGTCAACAAAAAACCTACCGGTCATACAATTCCTCCCGCGCAAACATAGTGAAGCCGGGAATGTATACCGGGTCGTCAAACACGGGAAGATGTCCTCCCCAGATTATCTCAGTACCCTCCACCTGCGCGTCGACATAATCAAGGTCGCAAAGGAGCGCAAACAGGCGTTCCGCTTTCTGCTCGTCCTGTATATCTACAATAATCCTAGCCACGATGGAACCCCCAATCGGTATTTTGTAAATCATTATACACGCAAACCATACAAAACACAACGTCAGGCGGTGATAAAAATTCTTGAAGGAATACTAAAAGGTCTAATTCAGTGGCTGTACGGGCTTTGCCTTGAAATGGTCGAATACGTAGCCAACGCCCTGCTCAGCGTATTTGGAATGGATCTCGAATACTTCGAGGCGGCCCTGCCTGCGGCAACTGACATATTCACCATAATCCTCGCCATAGGCTGGGCGATGCTGCTCGGCAACCTAGTGTTCCAGGCGTCGAAAAGCATGATATCGGGATTGGGGTTCGAGGGTGAGGATCCAAAGACATTGTTTGCGCGGACATTCGTGTTCGCTTTTTTACTTCTCGCCAGCAGGCAAATCTGCGACATCGGCCTCGGCATATCTCAAACGCTCATAACCCTGCTCCAGATACCGAGCAGCGTGTCGATCCATACGCCGCGCGAAAGCTTCTTCAACATTGGGGCGTCATGGCTCCTCGTCCTCATCGTAGGCGTCGTCCTTATGTGGCAAATCGTGAAGCTGTTCTTCGCCGTCGGCGAGAGGTATTTCCTGACAGCGGTGCTGACGCTGCTCGCGCCGTGGGCGTTCGCTATGGGGGGCAGCCGCAACACATCGGAGATATTCAAGGGCTGGGCGCGGATGTACGCCTCCATGTGCCTGATGATGGTGCTGAACGTCGTATTCCTGAAGATACTTCTCAATGCGATGGGGATAATGCCGTCAGGGCTGGGCGTCGTGCCGTGGCTCATATTCATCGTCGCTATCACTCGCACAGCAAAGAAGATCGACGGCGTCATACTCCGGATCGGGCTCAGCCCGTCCAACACAGGCGGGCAGGGGAGAGGACTCCCGGGTATGCTGTCGTTCGTAGTTATGAGGGCTGCGACGTCGCATATCATGCAGTCCGTCGGGGGCGGGGCGTCAGGAAACTCCAAGGCCCCGCCGAAAGGCAGTCCGAAACCGTCGGGTGCGCCAAGCCCTGGCACGGGCGGTGCGCCAAACCGGGGAAGCCAGGCTGGGGGCTCCTCATATAATAGCGCGTCAAACACGCAGAACAACAGCGGCAGCGCATCGTCGTCGCAGCAGTCAAGCGTGAACAATACCGCCAAACCAGCGGCAGGAAACACAAACGCACAAACCCAACAGCCGAATTCCGTGCAACCGCAAAACCCTGCATCGCAGGGAAACCAAAAGAGCGGGATACACAACACAAGCCCCGTTTCCGCAAACATAGTTCCGGCAGTGGGCGGGCAAGCGGGTACAAGCAACCAATCCACAAGCGTCAGTGCGGGTGCGGCAGGTACGACGCAGGCCGGGGCGGCGCCCATAGGAACATCATCTGTAGGGGCTTCACCGGCACAAGCAACCGCCCACCCATCAGCCGCAAGCCCAGGGGTGGCAGGGAGGCAAGCCAACGACGCGAGGCAACCCACAACGCAAACAACAGTCAGCGGCGTTTCGTCGCAGCAGGCGTCTTCGACGGCGCAGAGCAGCAACAGCCGCCGCAGTTCAGTAAGCAATGCAAGCAACGCGAGGTCGTCAGTTTTCAGCGCAGGCGCGGCAGGGAACACGGCGCGGGCCGGCAATGCTGCAGAACCTGCGCATCCACCAATCCCACGCTCCGGCAATGCCGAGAAAAACGCCGCGGGTGCAATCATGCCGCAGGCGCCGCAGGGGTCACCCGGACCTTCCCGCCCGTCGCGGTACTCAGCCGTGCCCCCAAGCGCCCGCGCAGCCCCGGACAGGGCAGGCTCCACCGGCGCGGCAGGTACGCAATTAAGCCCATCTGTGAACCAAGGCGGCGTGAGTATGAATACGCGCAATCAGGCGAGTATCAACGCGGATCAGAACAATTCGCGCAATGAGGCATATAACCTGTCGAACCGCGAAAGCATCACACAGCAAGAGCAAAATACGAATATGGCTACGCGCGGCCCTGCATACCCATCAGCTCCCGGGGCAGCAGGGACTCGTATAACCTCTGTTCCTGCCGACAAGCCCAAAGGGGTGGCAGGGACACCTCCGTCTCAACCGATTCCACAGCCTGTCCAAACGCCAACTAATCCCGCAGGCGCCGCAGGGACGCAAACCGGGAGAAGCGTGCAACCTCCGTCATCAATATCGGCCAAATCATCAACGGAAACACTAAGCGGCGGCAGGGATACCACCGCTGTTTCACATGAGCATGGAAAAATGAATGGAAACCAGGGACAAGCGCGGCAGGGGGAAACGCCTCAACGCAAAACAAGCGTCCCTGAATCGGCGCGCAAGGCTGCTCCCGGCATGGCAGGAAAAGCGGCGCGCCCGGTTAGTACGCCATACCCCGTGCGCAAGCCGGACATGGCGGGCACGCGACAATCGGCCACGGCTGCAAGCAGTTCCACGCGCATAAGCAAGCCTGGGCTCAACAGCCGGAAAAAAGCTAAAGGTATGCGCGGAAAGAAAAACAGGAAAGGTAGATAGCCATGAGCAACGATAATAGTACAGGCAATGGCTCCCGCATTGCCTCGCTTGCTGTGAACATAGGCATAGGCGCGGCTAAAGGGGGAGTGTACGGCGCGGCCGCAGGTGCGGTCAAATCGCTCCTGCCGGAGATTATTAAAGTGGTGGTCATAGCCGCAGTTATTTTGCTCCTAATACCAACGATCATATTCACGGCGTTGCCAAACATTTTGTTTGGCTACAACAGTTCCATAGTGGATGACGTGAAAAAGCTGACCGACATGGCGCACAGCATCGACGCCGCTTACAGGCAGGTGCAAGACTTTTGCTTAGCTGAGATCGATAGGATAGTGGCGGAAACGAAGGCTTCATACACGGACGAGGACGGAGAGGCGGGTTATGACGACGTCGAAGTCAATACAGAAATGGACAACACGAATATGTACTGGTTCATCGCCATAACCTCTGTCGCGCATCAGCAGGATCTGTTCTCGATGAGCGAGGAGTCTATCAAAGACATGGTGATACGAAAGATAGTTTCGTCATCGTCGCTGCTCAGCAGCATCGTAGGCGAAGGCGATGACCAGACGACAGTGCGGACGCTGAGAATAGACATAGAGGATTTAGACCCGGACAAACTGATGGACAAACTCGGCTTCGACGACGATGAGAGGAACTGGGCGCAGCTCCTTTATTCGACATTAGCGGACGAACAGATCTCGGAAGTGGACTATAGGGACGGTGGCGGCGGCTCATATATCAACTATGGCGACATCACATTCACTGACGCGTCGACCCCCGTGGTCTACTACAACCAGTTCGACGAGCGCTGGGCCAACCTCCCGTATGGCAGGACGGGTATAATTTCACGCTCCGCCTGCGGGCCTTCAGCGCTCGCCATCGTCGTGTCTTCGCTCACAAGCAACCAGGTCACGCCGCCGGAGGTCGCTAACTGGGCGGCCGCCAACGGCTACTACTCCGAGGGAAGCGGCTCGTACAGGACGCTGATAACGGAGGGCGGCGCGCATTACGGGCTCACTGTCGAGGGTATAGGGCATGATGCTGAAAAACTTGTTGAAGCGCTGTCCAGCGGCAAGCTGGTCATTGCAATAATGGGGCCGGGCCACTTTACGAAAAGGGGACACTTCATCGTCTTGCGCGGGATAACCTCGGATGGCAAGGTGCTAGTCGCCGATTCAGGCTCATATACCCGGTCAAACCAGCAATGGGACTTGAGGCTGATACTCAACGAGGCGGGGCGCAGCACGCATGCAGGCGGCCCGTTTTGGGTGATCTCACCATGAGCCGGACCACGGTGATGCGCTGCCTGCGCGAAAAGTACGGTATAACCACAAGGGAGCTTGCGGAAGCGGCAGGCGTCTCGCAGCAATACATCAGCGACTTGGAGCTTGGCAGGTATATCGACCGGTACGATTATAGAAAAAGCGGCGTGCCATTGATACTAAGGGCGTTTGAGATCGTCGCCACAATCAAGGCGCAGCAGGTATGCGGGCTGCTGGCTGACCTGACCGGCAACCGCTCCCGGCTGCTGGATTACATGGAGGAAAACGATGAGTTATGAGACATATTACATACCAGCCAACTTCACGGATGCAGGCAGGGTCTTCGGCTTGTTTGAAATCAGGAACGTGATAGAGGCGCTGCTGCTGGGGGCGCCTGTGCTGTATCTGTGCGCATCCCTGCTGCCGCTCGGGATAACTGCTAAAATCATCACCACGCTGGTCATCTTCATACCCATCGCGGGGTTCGCCCTTATCGGCATCAGCGACGACAGCCTCTCACGCTGGCTGAAAGCTTGGGCAGGCTGGCGGCGGAATCGCAGGGTACTCACTTACAGAGGGGAGGTCGGATACAGTGGGTTTGAAAGAGCTTATCTTCGGCGGGAGCATTAAAGGCCTTGATGACGCAGGGGGCGAGTTTGACGGGAGCATACAGGAATGGCTCCCCTTAAAGAACATAGTCGGCGGCATGGTCATCACCCGCGACAGGCGATTTGTCAAGGTCATTGAGATGCTGCCGGTGAACTTTCACCTGAAGACGCCACATGAGCAGCAGACGATCATATACTATTTCGCATCGTACCTGAAAATAGCGCCTAATAATCTCCAGATACGCGTCGTCACACAGCGGCTGGACTTGGAAAGCTACATAGCGCAGATGCGCAGGTACTATGACGCCGAGGAAAACGAAAAATGCCGCGAGATGATAGAGGATAATATTAATGAGGTCTCATACATCGTCTCGAACGAAGTGACGACGCACAGGTTCTTCATAGTGTTCCAGTACGAGCCGCAGATGAAGGCGCGAGGCGGCAGCGTCAGGGCCATCGCGGAGCGGCTCAACGAGGAGGCCGACACCGCGAGGCGGTATCTCGACCTTTGCGGGCTCGAGGTTCTTGAGCCCGACTACGCCGACAATGCCATGCTTGAACTGCTGTATGAGACGATCAATAAGAACACTGCCCGGCGCGTGAGGCTTCCGGACGGAGTGTTCGACATGATGACCGCTGTGCACGGCATCTATGGCGCATAGCTGGAAGGGGGAAGCATGCCAAGAAACAAGAGAATATCCGCCGCCGTCATCGACGGGCAGCTTGATAACGGTTTTGACGAAATAGCTGATCCCGTGAAAAGGCGTTTTTGGCACAGGCTGCCTTTCGGGAAGAAAGACGATGCGGACGATATGCTGATAGAGCAGGGTTCGACGTCGCTGCTCGACGTCCTATCGCCACCAGCGGTAGACCTCACGGGGCGCGACCATATCGAAGTCGATGGCGTGTATCACGCATACCTGTACGTCACGGGCTACGGATATTCAACCGTAGTAGGCAACGGGTGGCTGTCGTCGCTCGTTGAGGCCGGCGAGGGAGTTGGGCTCAACTTCATCATAAAGCGGCAATCGAGGGAGAAGGTCCTGTCAAAGATAGCAAAAACGACGATGGTGAACCGCTCGCGGATGCGCGACGTCGGCGACACGCGCCAGGACTACGAGGAGCTCGACAGCGCCATCAGCGCGGGGCTGTACATAAAGGACAACATGAACCGCAACAGCGAAGATTTCTATTATATGCACACCATCATTGAGATAACGGCGGACGACCAGGACACTCTTGAATACAGGGTTTCGGCGGTGGAGACGCTGTGCGTGTCCATAGACATGCTCGCCAAGCGGTGCGACTTCAAGCACGAGCAGGGGTTTTTGTCGTCTTTGCCGCTTATATACATCGACCCGGACATAGAGCGCAAGTCCCGGCGCAACGCGCTCACCACGGGCGTAGCGGCGTCGTTCCCATTCGCTTCGTTCGAGCTGTGCGAC
>WRJQ01000063.1 GCA_009778485.1 Oscillospiraceae bacterium | reverse complement strand
AGGAGCTGCGATGGAACGAGCGAGCGTTACAGCTTGCTGTGACGCGAGTCTTAGTGTAATCCGCAGCGACGAGGTTGCGCTTACGAAATGAAATATAGCGCCTGGACGGGGTACCTGAACAGTACGCAAATCTTGAAGGAGGTCGTTGTTATGGGTGCGACGTTGACGGCGGAGATAATCGCCGTAGGGACGGAGCTTTTGCTCGGCAATACTGCAAACACGGACGCGCAGGACGTATCGCGCGCCCTCTCCGGTATTGGAATAAACGTATATTACCATACAGTTGTCGGCGACAACCCCTCGCGTCTCACCAAAGCAGTAGAGATCGCGAAGGATAGGGCCGACATTATTATTACGACCGGCGGGCTCGGCCCGACGTACGACGACCTCACAAAGCAGACTATCGCAGGGGCGTTCGGGAAAAAGCTTGTTTTCAACGAAGACGTGGCGGAGCAAATCCGCGCCTACTTTCGCAACAGGCCGCTCAACATGAAGATGACCGAAAACAACCTGCGCCAGGCGGAGCTGCCGGAAGGCTGCGTGATTTTCGACAATGGCGTCGGCACGGCGCCCGGCTGCGCGTTCGAGGCCGAGGGCAGGCATATACTTATGCTCCCCGGCCCCCCGCGCGAATGCCGCGCGATGCTGGACGCATGCGTCGTCCCCTACTTAAGAAGGCTATCGGAGTCGGGTATTTTCTCGCACAACATCCATATTTTCGGGCTTGGCGAGAGCGCGGTCGAGGATAAGCTTCACGACCTTATGGAGCAGTCGCGCAACCCGACGCTCGCCCCCTACGCCAAAGATGGCGAAGTCATGCTGAGACTGACGGCGAGAGCGGCAACGCAGCAGGAGGCGGACGAGCTCATGGCGCCGATGCTGCAAACAGTACGCGAGACATTGGGAGACTTGATTTACGGCGTGGATTCCGACAGCCTGGAGAACACCGTCGCGCAGCTCCTGAAGGCCGGCGGCAAGACTCTCGCCGTAGCGGAGTCCTGCACGGGAGGCCTGCTCTCAAAGCGGCTGACCGACATCCCGGGGATCTCCGGGGTTTTCAAAGGCGGCGTCGTCGCGTACGGCGTAGAGGCAAAGGTTTCCTTGCTTGGTGTCTCCCCCGCCCTGATCGGCGAAAAAGGCGCCGTCAGCAGCGAAGCCGCTCTCGCGATGGCCGAGGGCGCGCGCGAGAAGTTCGGCGCCGACATTGGCGTAGGCATAACGGGAGTAGCGGGTCCGGGCCCGGACAGCTCAGGGCTGGAAGCGGGCACGGTTTTCGTCGCGTTGGCGGCGGACGGCGTCAATGCCTGCAACGAGCCCAGGCTCTTCAGCGACCGGGACAGGATCAGGACCGGCGCTGCCTCCACCGCCCTCGACATGATACGGCGGTTGCTCACAGGTATAACCTGAGCATAACTGTTCGGGACTCCCCCCGGTGAATGTTGCATAACTTCAGTATTGTATGATACAATGTAGAAAAATGTAGAAAACAGACATGGGAGAAGTAATTTTGAAGAAACAGGCGCTCCCTGCCGAGTACGGCAACGACAGCATAAGCGCGCTCAAAGGCGCGGACCGCGTCCGCAAACGCCCGGGCGTCATCTTCGGCTCGGACGGGATCGAAGGCTGCCAGCAGGCTGTGTTCGAGATCCTCTCCAACGCGATAGACGAAGCCAGGGAAGGCTACGGCGACCTTATCACCCTGACACGCTTCGAGGACAACTCCTTTGAAGTCGAAGACTTCGGGCGGGGCTGCCCTGTGGACTGGAACCAGGTCGAGGGCATGTTCAACTGGGAGCTCGTCTTCTGCGAGCTCTACGCGGGCGGCAAGTACAAAAACAAAGAAGGCGAGATTTACGAGTACTCGCTCGGGCTCAACGGGCTCGGCTCGTGCGCGACGCAGTACTCATCAGAATATATGGACGTCACCATATACCGCGACGCGAAGAAATATACGCTGCGCTTCGAAAAAGGCGAAAACATCGGCGGGCTCGCATCCGAGGAGTACACAGGGCGCCGGACAGGCTCGATCATGCGCTGGAAGCCCGACCTCGAAGTGTTTACGGACATAGCTATCCCGACGGATTATTTCCTCGAGACGATGAAACGCCAGGCGGTAGTCAACGCGGGCGTCACATTCCGATTCAAGAACCAGCAGGGCGGCAAGTTCGAGACGACCGACTTCCGCTATGAGCAAGGCATACTCGACTATGTGACGGAACTATCCGGCGAAGACGCGCTGACCGCCCCGTTCTTCATCGAGGCCGAGAGGCGCGGCAGCGACCGGGAGGACAAACAGGAGTATAAAGTCAAAATGTCCGCCGCGATGTGCTTTTCGAACAGGGTGAACGTCGTCGAATACTACCACAACTCTTCATGGCTGGAGCACGGCGGCTCCCCGGAAAAAGCGGCGAGGAGCGCGTTCGTCGCGGAAGTGGACGCCTATCTGCGCAAGAATAACAAGTACCAAAAGAACGAGAGCAAGATTACCTTCGCGGACGTCCAGGACTGCCTTGTCCTCATAACGAACTGCTTCTCGACCGAGACATCCTACGAGAACCAGACGAAGAAGGCCATCACGAACAAGTTTATCCAGGACGCGATGACTGAGTTCCTGAGGAGCCAGCTCGAAGTATATTTCATAGAGAACAAACCCGACGCGGACAGGGTCGCGGAGCAGGTGCTCATAAACAAACGCAGCCGCGAGACCGCCGAGAAGGCGCGGCTGAATATAAAGAAAAAGCTGTCGGGCGGGCTGGACATAGCGAGCAGAGTCCAAAAGTTCGTCGACTGCCGCACAAAGGACGTGTCGAAGCGCGAAATATATATCGTCGAAGGCGACAGCGCGCTTGGCGCCTGCAAGCTCAGCCGCGACGCCGAGTTCCAGGGCATCATCCCGGTGCGGGGGAAAATCCTCAACTGCCTGAAAGCCGACTACGGCAAGATTTTCGCAAACGAGATCATCATAGACATCATCAAGGTGCTCGGATGCGGCGTCGAGATACAAAACAAGCACTCGAAAGACCTGAGCGCGTTCGAGCTCGATTCGCTGCGTTGGAACAAAGTGATCATCTGCACGGACGCCGACGTCGACGGTTTCCAAATACGGACGCTTATCCTCACGATGCTCTACAGGCTGGTACCGACGCTCATCGAGCAGGGCTACGTCTATATCGCAGAGTCGCCGCTGTTCGAGATCGAATGCAAGGGCAAGACCTACTTCGCATACAACGAGCGCGAGAAGGTGGAGATTGTCGCGGGGCTCGACGGGGCGAAGCACACGCTGAGCCGCTCGAAAGGACTCGGCGAAAACGACCCCGAGATGATGTGGCTGACTACGATGAACCCCGATACGAGGCGCCTGATACGCGTCATGCCCGAGGAAGCGGACAAGACCGCCGACGCGTTTGACCTCTTTCAAGGCAACAACCTCATGGGCCGCAAGGAGTTCATATCAGAGTACGGGCACAAGTACGTAGACATCGCAGACGTTTCGTAAACATATATTATATATAGGGAATAGAGCATGCCGAGAGCAAAAAAGACGCAAGAGAGCAAAAAACCGACGGGCGCCAATGTCGAAGGCCTGAAGGCCGAAGTTCTGGAACAGCCGATCACCGACACGCTGGAACTCAACTTCATGCCCTACGCAATGAGCGTGATTATTTCGCGCGCGATCCCGGAGATAGACGGCTTCAAACCCGCGCAAAGGAAGCTGCTCTACACGATGTACAAAATGGGCCTTATGACCGGCTCCCGGACGAAATCCGCCAACATCGTCGGGCAGACGATGCGCCTGAACCCCCACGGCGACGGCCCTATCTACGAGACAATGGTGCGCCTATCAAAGGGCAACGGCGCCCTGCTCACCCCCTTCGTCGACTCGAAGGGCAACTTCGGCAAAGTCTACTCGCGCGACATGGCCTACGCCGCCTCGCGTTATACGGAAGCCAAGCTCTCGCCAATATGCGCAGAAGTCTTCCGCGACATCGACCGCGACACCGTGGACTTCGTCGATAACTATGACAACACGATGACAGAGCCCGCGCTGCTCCCGACCTCGTTCCCGAACATACTGGTCAGCGCGAACATCGGCATCGCAGTAGGCATGGCAAGCAGCATCTGCGGCTTCAACCTCGCCGAGGCATGCAAAGCGGCCATCGAGTACATCGCCGACCCAGACTGCGACCTCACGCAGACGCTGATTGCCCCCGACTTCCCCACAGGCGGTGAACTCATTTACAAGTCAGATGAACTCGAAACGCTCTACAACACCGGCAAGGGCAGCGTCAAAGTCAGGGCCCGCTGGCGTTACGTCAAGGACGCCAACCTGATTGAGATAACCGAAATCCCCTACTCGACCACGGCGGAGCTCATCATCGACAAAGTCGCGGAACTCGTGAGATCCGGCCGGCTCCGCGAGGTTTCGGACATGAGGGACGAAACCGACCTCTCCGGCCTCAAGCTGACAGTCGAGCTCAAACGCGGGACAGACCCTGACAAGCTGATGGCTAAATTATTCAGGCTGACGCCGCTCATGGACACGTTCTCCTGCAACTTCAACGTCCTCATAGCCGGCGTGCCGCGCGTCATGGGCGTGCGCGAGCTGCTGGAAGAATGGACAGCCTGGCGCATCGACTGCGTCAAGCGCCGCGTATACAGCGAGCTGCAAAAGAAAAAAGACCGCCTGCACCTCCTGCTCGGGCTGAGCAAGATACTGCTCGACATCGACAAGGCCATACAGATTATACGGGCTACCGAGGAAGAATCCGAAGTCGTCCCCAACCTCATGATAGGCTTCGGCATCGACGAGCTCCAGGCCGAGTATGTCGCGGAGATCAGGCTCAGGAACATAAACCGCGAGTATATATTAAAGCGGACCGACGAGATAAGCGAGCTCGAGGAAGCGATCAAAGACCTCGACGATACGCTGCACTCGAACCGCCGCATCAAGTCCATCATCACCTCGGAACTCAAAGAGATCATAAAGAAGCACGGCGAGGAGCGCCGCACTAAGATCGTCTACGAAGACGAGATCGAAACCTTTACGGAAGAGGACCACGTCGAGGACTACGCCGTCAATATCTTCATGTCCCGCGAAGGGTATTTTAAGAAAATAACCCCGCTCTCGCTGCGCATGGGCGGCGAGCACAAGTACAAAGACTCGGACGGCCCCTTCATCGCGTTCGAGTCAAAGAACAGGAACGACCTGCTAATATTCACCGACAGGCAGCAGTGCTACAAAGCCCGCGTCAGCGACTTCGAGGATACCAAGGCCTCGTCCCTGGGCACATACCTGCCCACCGCGCTGGATATGGACGAGGGCGAAAACGCGATATTCCTGCTCGACCCGGGCAATTATGGCGGGCATATAATCTTCTTCTACGAAAATGGAAAAGCAGCGCGCGTGGAGCTTTCCGCTTACGCAACGAAGACGAACCGCAAGAAGCTGACCGGCGCCTACTCCGACAGGAGCCCAGCCATTTCCATAGTGCAACTGGAGGGGGACGCGGAACTCGCGCTCTACTCCTCGGACGGCCGCGCGGTTGTTTTCAGCTCTTCCCTGCTCGCACCAAAGTCGACGCGCGCCACGCAAGGCGTCGCCGCAATGACAATCCGGAAAAGGCATACGCTGGAAAAAGCGGCGCTATTGGAAATGACTATGATCGAAACCCCCTCCCGCTACAGGGTCCGTTCCATACCGGCAACAGGCGCCCTGCTAAAGCCGGAGGATCGCGGAGAAGAGCAGCTCAACCTGCTCGCCGAGGAGTCTGTATGAGAAGCCTCTTTGCCCGCTTCGCATCATTGGCGATCGCGCTGGTAATGCTTGCGACGCTCCCCTCCTGCATGACGATGCTCGAGGATGAAACGCTCGTGGAGACCAGGCATCTGGTGACGCAAGCGTCGCGGCAGCCGCCATCGCTGACGGAAGTCTCGAGCTACGACGAGTTCAAGGCTATCCTGCTCGACCTGATAGCCCAGCGCGCGTACACGGGGCGCATCATATATAACACTTATGACAGCGACATACGCGGCGAACTCGAAAAGGCGCGAACGGAGATACTGGAAAGCGACCCCATAGGCGCATACGCCGTGGAGGACATCGAATGCGCCGCCACGAAAATCGTCACATATTTCGAAGTGGACATCAGCATAGCGTACAAACGCACCAAGCAGCAGATCGATTCCATCGTGCACGTATCGACCCTGCCCTACCTGCGCACCGAGCTGCTGTCAATCCTCAGCGACTACCGTGGCGAAGCCGTTATCCAGTCATCGCTGCGCGGCTTGACGGAGAGTGATATACTGGGGTATATAAAGGATATATATTATGAGAACCCCAGGGGCATCGTGATGATGCCCGTCGCAGCGGTGGAAACCTATCCGGAGCAAGGCGACGAAAGGATATTCGAGCTCAACCTCGGATATATATGGCCTCCGAACATACTCGCATCCTACAGCGCGGGCCTGGCCGGCGCCGTACGCCGGTACGCGGCCGCTGCGGGCGGCGAGAACGACGGGGAGATCCTGCTCTCGCTGGCGGAGAACCTCATCGGCGCCTGCGACTATGACGACGGAACGGCCAAGGTCCTGGGCGGGCACGGCCCGCAGAACCTTACGGCGACGGCATACGGCGCGCTCGTGACGGGCAGCGCCGTGGGCGAAGGCTTCGCGATGGCATACAAGGCGCTATGCGAGTACCTCGGTTACGAATGCAAAGTCATACTGGGCTACCTCGACGGCATGTTCCACGCCTGGAACATAGTGGAGCTCTACGGGGACTATTACCATATCGACGTGTCCATGTGCGCGGAAAACGGCCTGGAAACAGCTTTTTTGAAGAATGACATCGAGTTCGGCGGCAGGTACCTCTGGAGCAGCAAGACAGTAAAATGCGCCGGCAAGCTGACATACGAGGAAGTCGCCGGTATAGAGCCGGAGGAAGAAGAGATCGACGAGGACGAAGACGAGGACGAGGAAACCGGAGAGGGCTCTGAGGGCGAGGCCGGTGAAGGCTCCGGGGAAGATGGCGGCCCTGACAGCGGGGAAACAAGCGGTGGCGCGCCCATCGAAGGGCCGGACGGAGAAGGCTCCGAAGGCAGTTCGCAAGAAGGCCCCGGCGAGGAGGCTCCCGCGCATGACGAAGACCCCGAACCCTCCGGCGACGATGAGGGTTAGGAGCTGTTGATAAATAAGTTGAACAAAATTGCCACAGTATTTTTGCCAGCAGACGAGGCGTCAAAACGCAGTAATGCTTGGAGCCTTGCAAGTTTTGACAACGAAGTATGATGGCAAAA
>WRJQ01000062.1 GCA_009778485.1 Oscillospiraceae bacterium | reverse complement strand
TTGACACTATTGGTCATCGGCTTGCTGCTGCGCATTGAGGAGCGCCGAAGCGGCGGGCTTGTTTTATATTGCATTGCCGTTTACCTTATGGCGACGTCCAAGTTCGCGTGGATACCTGTGGGGATACTTTTTGCCCTTGCGCCTTTAGGGTTTCTACTATCGAAAGATATTGGGTTTTCGCGAAAGAAGCTCATAGCCTTCTGCAGCGTGACTGTTTGTGCCTTATTAGCCTTCTATGCGCTTTTGATACCTTCGTGGATAGACCGAGATACCACTTTTACCGCAGTATTCGATGGCGTCCTCAGAAACAGCCAAACGCCTGAGCAAGACCTGGAAGAGCTCGGGCTTGATCCCGGCTATGCTGTTTTGCAGGGCTGGCAGGCATACATGGACGGTTACCCGATTGATATAAGCTCCGAAGAGTTCAACGAAGGGTTTTTCGGGCAAGTTAGCAAGGCAAAGATACTTGCGTTCTACCTGAAGCACCCGTCACGTCTTTTGGATGTCTTGCGGGAAAGCGCGCGATATGCGCGTTATATCCGCGCGCCTTACCTTACCAGCGTGCAAAACCCGGAGTTCTGGGGGGATCAGGCGTACCGCTTCTCCCTATGGGAGCGCGCGCGGGTCGCCATTGCTCCCCTTGCCAACTTTTGGTTTATCGCTGCTGTCCTGGCGCTGGGCGCGGCAGCAGCCATTGCTAAGCTTCGCAGCATTATAAAGCGCAAGGCCGGCGGTTTGAGCGTTATGCATCCCATATTGCTTCTCGTACTCATTGCCTCGGCTGCAGGTTCTTTCATCATGCCGTATATTTCCAACGGCATCGCCGACCAGGCCAAGCAACTGTTCGGTTTTATCAACCTTTTCGATATAATCATTTTTACGCTGATTGGCTGCGTTGTGTATAGTGTCGATTTTTCGAAGATTGTAAAGGCTGTCAGGCGCAAGTAGCGCGGTCAGCGTTCGCCGATCCCCATTGCAATGTGGTAGGCTGTCCTTGTGGCTTCGTACACGGTTTTTACCGAAAGACAGTCCCCGACCTGATGGAACTCCGGCGCGCACAGGCGCAAAGCGTCTGCTTCTTCGCGCTTCGCCCGGAATCCGAGCGCGATAATCACTGTGTCGGCTTCATAGAACGCAGCGCCCTGTTCGGACTCGCCCTTGACCCCGGCTTCCGTTATCTCGACCGCGCGGGTGCCGGTGGCGACGTTTGCGCCGACTCTGTTCAGCTCGATGCCTACAGCCTGGCCGTGCAGGAAGTTATCCCCGAAGTTTAGGCGCGGCATCATTTCTACGACTGTCACATCGCGCCCGAGGTTCCCGAGATGGATCGCCAGTTCGCTGCCGGCGAGGCCTCCCCCCAGGATTACAGCGCGCTGCCCGACTTTTTCCGGCGCGGCGTACGCTACCGTCGCCATTAGGACGTTCGCGCCCCCAATGCCGGGTATGTCCGGCATAAGAGGCTCCGCGCCTACAGCGAAGATTATCGCGTCGGGCGAGAGTTCCCGCGCCAGTTCTTTCGTGACTGCGGTGTTCAGTATCACTTCGACCCCTGCCTGCCTGACCTTCTCCGCCTGTTTCCTGAGATAGTCGCGCATATGCTTCTTGAAAGGCACGTCGTCCTCGCAGAGAAGCACTCCGCCGAGCCTGTCCGACTTCTCGCACAGTATAACTTCGTGCCCCCGCGCCGCGCATGTTGCCGCGGCTTCCATGCCTGCCACCCCGCCGCCCGCAACCAGCACTTTCCTCGGTCTCGCGGGTGGGCGAGCATATTTCTGCTCGGACTCGTCGGCTATCTCCGGGTTGAGGGCGCATACGATCTGCCCGTGACCGATCAGGCTCGAAAAGCAGGTGAAGCAGCGCACGCAGTTGGTTATTTCGTCTTCGCGGCCTTGCCTGGCTTTGTTCGGCAGGTCAGGGTCGCATATTAGGCCCCTGGCCATTTCTACTACGTCGGCTTTTCCCGAGGCTATGATTTCTTCGAGCATGCCGGGGTCTGAGAGCGCCCCGACTGTGGCTATTTTCGATTTTTTGACGTGTTTTTTTATCTCGGCGGCGTACTTTACGTTCACTCCGTCTTCAAGGAACATCGACGGGTGCGTCACTGTGAACACGCGGGCGTCTTCGTGCGAGCCGGCTGAGACGTGTATCAGGTCGGCTATGCCGTCGAAGGCTTGCGCGACTTGGCAGCCGTAGTCGACGCCGTACCCGCCTTCGTATACTTCGCTGCCGGATATGCGCAGTTCGAGCGGGAAGTCCGGCCCGACTGCTTCGCGTACCGCGCGCAGCGTTTCGAGCGGAAAGCGCATGCGTTTTTCGAAGCTGCCGCCATAGTCGTCTGTGCGGTGGTTGAGCGTCGGGGACATGAACTGGTGCATCAGGAAGCCGTGGGCGAAGTGCAGCGTCACCATGCCGAATCCGCAGTTTTTCGCTTTGAGCGCTCCTTCGACGTGTTTCGTGATGACTTTGTCCATGAACTCCCGGGTCACTGCTTTGACGGGCACTGCCGGGTGCCCGAGCGCGCCTTGCACCATTTCTTCCTGCGGGCCGTAGATGTCGTTCCCTGCTGCGTAGGAGACGGATGCTGCGGAGCCGGCGTGGAACATTTCCAGCGTGGCTACCGCTCCGTGCCGGTTGATTTCGGATGATAGTTTATTGAGCGCGGGCATGAGGCCGGGGTCTTCCATGTGTATCGAGTATGCTCCGTGGGCTCCGTGCGCGGCGTCCACGGTCGCGTCGCCTACGCATACCGAGGCTGCGCCGCCTTTGGCTTTGAGTTCGTAGTAGCAGTTCGTTTCGTATATGGGTCTGTGCGCGACGTCCGCGTAGAACATGCCTGTCGGGGATGCGAAGATTCTGTTGCGGAAGATAGTGTTGCCCAGCTTGATTGGGGAGAACAGGTTCGGGTACTTGCATTCGTACATTGTTCATCATTCCTTTGCATATTTCTACTGTGCAGTATACCGTGTTTTTCTTGACTGCGCAACTTTATGGTGCTAGACTTTGTGGTATCAACAACTCGTTTATGGAGGGGTTCATATGGCTAAGTACGGATCTGAGGTCGTCAGCAATTATTCTATGCCGGGCGAGGCCGGCAAGAAAGCGGGCTCCGCAATGGGAAAGACAGTCGCAGAGGCATCGCGGGAAGTCCCTGTCATCCGGGAGGCTGACGTTATTGTGGTGGGCGGCGGCCCCGGAGGAGTCGCTGCGGCTGTTTCTGCTGCGCGGGGCGGGGCTAGTGTCTTGCTCATCGAGAGGTACGGGCATCTGGGGGGCATGGCAACGGGCGGCCTTGTCAATATCATACCGAATCTGGGGAACATCTATGGCGAGCATCTAATAGGAGGTTTCTGCCAGGAGGTCATCGACAGGCTCGCTGCGCGCGGAGCTGCGTCTTATCCGCAAAAGCAGCATTGGGGTAAAGGCGACAAAGCTGAGGTCGACAAGTACCTCAGCGCGAACATGATGCATTTTTACATCAGGAAGAACAAAGACGGTGAGTATATCGTACTGTACACGGCTGTCATCGATCCGGAGGTCGGCAAGGACGAGCTTAACGCGATGGTTCTGGAGTCCGGGGCGGAGCTGCTGCTGCATACATGGGTCACCGAGCCCATCATGGAGGGTGGCGCGGTTAAGGGCGTCATCACCGAGAGCAAGTCCGGCAGGCAGGCCATACTCGGCAAGGTCATAATCGACTGTTCCGGCGACGGCGACCTGCTGCCTAAGACTGGCACGCAGATAGACGACTACATGGTTCCCGGTTCGCGCATCGCGCAGTTCGGGTGGGTCTACTGGATTTGCGGCGTCGATCTGGACAGGTATTATGATTTTATGCGCTCCGAGCCGGAGAAGCATAAGGCTGCCGCCGAGGAGATCACGAAAGAGGGCGGTTTGCCGAGGTTTTCCAGAGGTTTGCTCGATAATCAGGATGGCGTTGTCTGGATTCATCGCTTGCTCGGCTCTTTGCATCAGACTGACATCGAGGAAATGACGCAAATCGACGTTGCGACGCGCAAGCAGTCCGTGCGGAACTGGGAGCTGCTAAAAAAGCATATGCCGGGCTTTGAGAAGAGTTTCATTATGCTCAGTTCGCCCCAACTGGGTACTTCGGGCGGGCGCAGGATAATCGGCGAGTATTACATGACGGAGAAGGACATGAACACGGACGTCCCCTTCGAGGATACCATCGCGATTTTCGCGGATAACGACCGGGGCGATTTTTCGCTTAAGTACCCGAGGACTTATATACCTTACAGGTCGCTGGTTCCAAGGGGCGTCGAGGGTTTGCTCGTCGCCTGCCGCGCTTTTTCTTCCGATTTCGAGTTCCAGGAGTTTTTCAATCTGATTCCGCATTGCATGTGCTTCGGTCAGGCTGCCGGATCCGCTGCGGCTATCGCTGTCAAGGATGGCGTCGCCGTGCGTGATGTGGATTATTCAAAGCTAAGGGTTGAGCTGCTGAAGTACGGCGCGATCTTGCCATAGTGTCTGTATATCCTCAAGCTTCCGCTTGATATCAAGCCCCTCTTCCCCATCGAAGAAACTGTAACTCACTCCCTGGCGCGTTGTGACGCGGAGGCATTCTCTTGAGGGGTACCTGATTTGTATTAGCTCCTTGTGCTTCGCTTCGAGGTCAATCGGCTCATTGTGGCTGTGGTGCGCCCATAGCTCAAACTTCTCCCTGCCCAGCATCTCTCCGATGATGTCGGGGGCGTCGCGAAGCTTCAGCGTCGAGTCGTCTTCGTCGAGCATGTACACGTCGCCGTTTCTGAGCAGTATGTATGCTGTCGCCCTGAGCGTCAGCTTCAGCGCGGGTTCATCTATAACGATGACGTCGCTTTTCTCGGCTGTCTGTCCCGAGTTTTCATATATCCAGCCGCGACGGCCGGAGTAGCGGAACGTGAGCTTTTGCCCGTTGCCGAATGAGATTTTCGAGGCTGCTTCTTCTCCTATCACCACGAAGCAGTTCGTCTCATAGTATCCGGCCAGCCTGCTGCCCCGGCAGTAGCTTTTTTGCAGATAGAGCGGGGGTTGCAGCGGTAATATATCGCGTATATCGCTTATCAGGCAGCGCACTTCGCCGATGAGGGTCGCTTCGGCGTTTTTGTCTACCGCGACCCTCTCGCTGTCTATTTTACATTCCTTGATTTCGCCGGGTTGCAGGCTGATGCCGCCCGGCAGGTTGATTGCGGCGGAGTTGTCTGCGCCGTCTGCGCTTGGCTGAGTTCCTTCAACAGACATGTCCATTTCTCCAGTATGAGGTCTCCTCGAGCATAGGGGGGTGGGGTTCGAACCCTAGGAGCCTTGGACAAAACTCCCGCCATCATCTAAGCACCGCCTCTTTCCGCCTGTTTTGCGCGTTTTTCGGTTAAATACAGCAAGTATTCGCCCTCAAAACCCGCAAAACAGGCGAAAACAATCGGCACTTATCTAATGACGCGACTTTTGTCCAAGGCTCCTAGCCGGGGTTCAGTCTACGAGTAGAGCATAAGTCTCAAAATGAAACTTATGCTCTACTCGTAGAACTTTGTGAGTTCCTCGAACGATTTGCGCGCTGCCTGGACGCCGCCTTTTTCTTTGGGGATGCCCACAGGCAGGACCGCCCTGACTTTCGCATCTTCGTCCAGCTCGACGATGTCGCCGATTTTATCCTGGAAGCTCTGCGTGAAGTTGGTGTGGCCATCCGTCCAGACCGTCGTGTAGCCGAGGTCCGCGATGGCGAGCAGGACATTTTGCGCCGCTGCGCCGTAGTCCTGCAGCTCAAAGGGGCTGTCTCCCCTGTCTCCGAACTTGAGCAGTTTCGATACCAGGAGGATGAGCGCGGGGGCTGTCGCGACTCCCATTTGCTTGCGGGGGGAGTCTTCAGGGTTGAAGGCTTCCCTGATTTTCGCGAGGATTTCCGGGTTTGTGACGACGTAGAACCGCTGGCTTTGCATATTGCCGGCCGTCGGTGCGCGGATGCCTGCTTCGCAGATCTTCACGAGGTCTTCGCGCGGAACCGGGTTCGGTTCGAACTCGCCCCTGTAGCTGTAGCGCGTCGCTGCTGTTTCAAAAAATTGCATTTCGTATGTCTCCTTTATTTTATTGTGTCCTATAGCTTGTAGTCTGCGAACTCCCTGGGCCAGTCTTCGCTGAAAGATATCCTGGGGACGTTCAGCTTGAACTCGTCGACGAGTATCTCGTATAGGCGGGGGTAGCGCGTTATTTCTTCTTCTGTGATTTCGTCGTAGACTTTCCTTCGGAATATCTTACCGTCGACTGAGATGTGGCCTGTCTCCGTGCGCATGCGGCAGACGCGGCGGGTGCGGAATCGTTTCTCCGCCATCTCGTTCGCGGGGACGAAATCCATGATCGTATTAGGCGTGAGGTAGACTGTGTACACAAGCGTCTCCGTGCCGTCGTCCATGCACCGCACGAGGGTTATGTCGCCGAAGAGCGCGCCGATATGGTGGCGGATCCTGAATCTTTTTTCGCCTATCTCTTGAATCCCTGTCTCGTCGATGTCTATCGGGCCGTCAGCAGCGAGGCCTCCCCCGTAGCCTACGTCGCAGAGGTAGCGCTTGCCGTCAATTCTCGCGACTGTTGTTCGATGCCCCATCATGCCGAACACGGGGCGGTCGAAGAGGAGGCGCCCCGCGAGCGGTATGCAGTCGTAGCCAAGGCCTTCGAGTACAGCCATGAAGAATCCGTTGATCTCGAAGCAGTAGCCTCCGCGCCTGTTCATGACGAATTTGTCGAAGAGGTGCGGCGGGGCCATATCCACTTTTCGCAGATAGTCGCTGCAGTCCAATGATTCAAAGGGGATCGTCCCGAAGCTCGACAGCATCAGTTTTTGAAGGTTTTGCTTGCTCGGGGAGTAGTCCCCTTCCGGGTCCGCGCCCATTCTTTGCAAGGCCATGTCGAGGCGGGGCAGCGGCTCGAAGTATTCCGGCATTGAGGCTTTGAAGGTGTCTTCGAATGGCATGTCTGTCCCTCCTGTAGTGTCAATCTGTGTTGTTTGTCTTTTACGTTGAAAGGATTATATAGTATTGCTGCAGCAGTTTCAAGTGCCATTCACGGCGCCATTCGTTTTTGTTGCAGTTTCGTCTCATGCGTGGTAGAATCATGCAGGAGAACAAACGTAACGGCGTTTAGCCGTCAACGTCGACGGTATCAGGATTTTGGCATAAGGAGGACTAAGCGATGTCATACGATGGCGCTTCTTCGGCAGGTACTCCCGGGGGGACGAGGTTTTGTATCTATTGCGGGTTCCAGCTTGCGGATAATGCAAATTTTTGCAGGATTTGCGGCTCACAGGTTGTCGCCCCGGAGGATATCCCCGCCGGTTTTGTGGTAGCGGATCCTGTTTTTGCTCCTGTTGAGGAGCCTGTTTATGCTCCGCCTCCACCGCCTCCACCGCCTCCGCCTATGTGGGAGCCGCAGCAGGGTTACGCGCAGGATCTGCCGACGCAGATGCAACCGCCGCCGGTTTTCGATCCGCCCCCACCTCCACCTCCACCCCCACC
>WRJQ01000061.1 GCA_009778485.1 Oscillospiraceae bacterium | reverse complement strand
AATTATCTCAGCCTTCACTGCTGTGATCTTCCCGTTCTCGTCGCACGCCGTAGTGAAATCGATCTCCATAGCGTGGCGCTTGGGATGGACCTTCAGGCTCTCTTCGCGGGAGAACTTTACTTTGACCGGCTTTTTCGTAAGCCAGGCGGCCAGTGCTGCGTGGTGCTGAACTATCATGTCCTCTTTGCCGCCGAATCCGCCGCCCACCAGCATAGACTTGACGCGAATCTTATCTACCGGTATCCCAAGCAGGCCGCTTATCTCATGCTGCTCGTCATATACGCTCTGCCCGCCTGTGCAGAGCAGCAAACCGTCGTCGCCGTCGGGAGCCGCAATGGCGCATTCCGGCTCCATGAACGCGTGATCGATGAACGGCATGGAGTAATGCTTTGAGACGACATGCTTTGAATCCGCTATAGCCACATCCGCATCGCCGCGTTTTATGAACTGCCGGTTCATCAGATTTCCGTTTTCGTGGAGTTTAGGCGCGTCCTCCGCAAGAGACTGAGCAGGCGACGTCAGCGGGGTGAGCTTCTCGTAATCGACCTTGATAAGCGAAAGTACTTCGTCCAGCGTATCAGCGGAACCCGTAACAGCTATCGCGATAGCGTCGCCTACATAGCGGGTGACCCCGCCGACTGCGATCAGCGCGTCCCAATCCTTGACGATATGCCCGCACTTGATATCTCCCGGCACATCCCCTGCAGTGATTATCCGTATGCAGTCAGGATGACGCTCCGCTTCGGAGTAGTCGATCGACAGCACGCGCGCGCGGGGGTATTTTGACCGGAGAGCTTTAGCGAAGACCATACCCTCCACTGTGAGGTCGTCTGTGTATAAGCCCGTACCGAGCGTTTTCTCTTCCGCGTCCACACGGAAGAAATCTTCCCCAAGCTTGCCCGAAAACTCATGCTTAGGAATAGGGGCGTCGTCCCGGAAAAGCTCAGCCGCTTTTAGTATCGCGTCGATGATTTTGACGTATCCTGTACAGCGGCAGATGTTTCCGCGAATAGCTTTCCTAATATCAGCGCGCGTCGGGGCGGGGTCAACATCAAGCAGCCCCTTTGCGCTGATGACCATGCCGGGAATGCAAAAGCCGCACTGTACCGCGCCCGCCGCGGCGAAGCAGTAAGCGTAGACTTCCTTTTCGCGCGCGGACAGCCCCTCGACAGTCACAACACTTTTACCCTGCAGGCTTGCGATAGCCGGAATGCAGGCTCTGGTCGCTTTGCCGTCCACCAGCACCATGCATGTCCCGCACGCTCCTTCGCCGCAGCCCTCCTTGACGGAGGTCAGGCGCAGATCGTCCCGAAGGTACGCAAGGAGCTTCTTTTCCCCGCCGGAGTACTCAACGTTTTCACCGTTCACTGTGAATGTTATCTTAACAGTTTTCATACATTTCACCCAATCTGATAATGTCATCCTATTGATTCCTGAATCTGAATACAACTAAGCAATAGCCGCACGCCGGATATTACGTTTTTCGCTGCGTTTACGGAGTGGATACATCCGCTTTAATGAATAACAGTCCCGGTCTTGCCTGCGAGTCCGTCCCTTGCTTTTGAGAGCATCGTGATGAGCGCTTTACGGTCCGGCCCGGACTTAACAAACTCCAAAGCGGCCTCCACCTTCGGGAGCATGGAGCCCGGCGCGAAATGCCCCTCGGCAATGTAGCGCTCCGCGTCCTCTGCGGACATCTCGCTTAGCCACTGCTGATCGGGCTTTCCAAAGTTGACTGCCACCTTTTCGACAGCAGTAAGTATAACAAGCATATCGGCGTTCAACTCCTCCGCCAGCTTTGCGCTGGCGAAGTCTTTGTCCACGACAGCCGACGTGCCTTTTAAGTGCCTGCCTTCGGTCTTTTTGACAGGTATGCCGCCGCCCCCGACCGCCACCGGTATCTGTCCGGCTTCCAGCAGCGCGAGGACTGTTTTGCTCTCCACAATACCAATAGGTTTCGGCGAAGCGACTACGCGCCGCCATCCGCGCCCCGCGTCTTCCTTCATGTCGTAGCCGCGCTGGATCATCTCGGCCGCTTCATCTTCCGGGTAGTACGCGCCGATCGGCTTCGACGGGTCGGCGAAAGCGGGGTCGTTTTCATCCACAAGGGTCTGTGTGATGATCGTCGCCACAGGCTTATCGACGCCCCGGTCCAGAAGCTCCTCGCGAAGCGCGTTTTGAATGTCGTACCCGATGTATCCCTGACTCAGGGCTACGCAGACAGACATGGGTATATAGAACAGATGCTCGTCAAACTTGGCGGCTGTCTCCATCGCCAGATTGATCATGCCGACCTGCGGCCCGTTGCCGTGAGTGATGATAACGTCGAACCCGTCCTCTATCAAATCGGCGATTGCTTTTGCGGCGCTCTTCACCGCGATCATCTGCTCGTGCAGATTGTCGCCAAGGGCGTTACCGCCCAGCGCCAGTACGATTCTTTTCATTACTTCACCCACCGCGCCTGTCCTCTTTCCGCGAGGAACCGGAGCATAGCAGCGGGATCCTCACACTTTGCGAGGAAAATCATTGCGGCTATGATATACGGCTTGAAGCCGGCCTGCCTGTAAAGCGGCTCGCGGTAGCGGCTGAACACGGAGGCGTCCACCTCGCCCATCTCGCAGCTAACGCCGGAAATATCCGCAGGCAGGCAGTGCATGTACAGCGCCTTTCCTTCTTTGGACAGTTTCATCATTTCTTCCGTACAGGCCCAGTCCCGGTGATCTGCGTTTTGAGCAAGCAGCTCTTTCTCAAGAGCCTTGATGCCCGCGTCGTCGCCGTTTCCGTAGAGATCAGTTCTCTTTTCCATTGCAGCGTAAGACGCCCAGCTCTTCGGGTAGACTATGTCCGCATCATTAAATGCTTCTCGCATGTCGTTGGTCCTTGAAAACCTGCCGCCGCTCTTTGCGGCGTTCGCGGCAGCAACCGCCTCGACTTCGCCCATGACCTCATACCCCTCGGGATGCGCGAGGCAGACGTCCATTCCGAATCTGGTCATCAGGCCGATTACGCCCTGCGGCACGGAAAGCGGCTTACCGTAGGACGGGGAGTACGCCCAGGACATCGCAAGCTTTTTGCCCTTAAGGTTCTCCACGCCGCCGAAGTGATGAATAATGTGCAGCATGTCAGCCATCGCCTGCGTAGGGTGGTCGACGTCGCACTGAAGGTTCACCAGCGTGGGGCGCTGCTCGAGCACGCCTTCCTCGTAACCCTGCCGCACGGCGTTCGCGACCTCGCGCATGTAGGCATTACCCTTGCCGATGTACATGTCGTCACGGATACCGATGACGTCCGCCATGAACGAAATCATGTTTGCCGTCTCGCGGACTGTCTCCCCGTGCGCGATCTGGCTCTTACCCTCATCGAGGTCCTGCACTGTGAGACCAAGCAGGTTAGCCGCTGAGTTGAACGAGAAACGCGTGCGTGTGGAGTTGTCGCGGAACAGGCTGACCGCCAGGCCGCTGTCGAATATCCTTGGGGAGATGTTGTTCTCGCGAAGGAGCCTCAGCGCATCCGCGACGGCGAAGACCGCCTGAAGCTCGTCGTCGCTTTTTTCCCATGTGAAGAAAAAGTCGTTTTGGTACATTTTACCGGCGTCAAGGCCTGCCAGTTTGTCAGCGAGTTGCTCGATACTAATACTCACGTTTATTCTCCATTCTGCAATTCTTATATAGATGATTTCTAAATGATGATGATATACCTGAAACGTAAAACAGGAGCATAATGTATTACTCTCCGCAATATGCCATGGGCAGCGCCGCGAACACCGCGGCGCAGGTCACAAGGTCCTGCTTCCACGTCTTCTCATTCGGAGCGTGCGCCTGAGCTTCAGCCCCGGGGCCGAAGCCAATGCACGGTATCCCGTTGCGGCCCATAATTGTGACGCCGTTTGTCGAAAACGTCCACTTGTCGGTGAGCGGGCGCGCCCGGCGCATCCCCAGAGTATCAGCAGCGCCGATGCGCTCGCTGCCATAGAGGCTTTTGTACGCCTCCTCCATCGCGCGCGTGACGGGGTGATCCTCCGGGATGACCCAGGTGGGGAAGTAGCACTCGATGGGATAAACGCAGCCTGTGTATGAGGGGCGGTCGTACTCATACATGGAAACCGTCACGTCGTCGCCGTACTTTTTGACCGCAGGCAGCGCGCGTATTTCGTCAAGGCAGTGCTCCCATGTTTCTCCCGCCGTCATGCGCCGGTCGAGGGAAACTGCGCAGGAGTCAGCCACCGCGCAGCGGCTTGGCGATGTGAAGAATATCTCGCTGGCGGTTATCGTGCCTCTGCCGAGAAAGCGGGCTTCTTTCCACTGCGGGTTGTACTTCTCATCCAGCATTTTCACGAGCCCCTTGATTTCATCTGCACCGCCTGCGCTATTTTCATTCAGGGCGCGGATATCCTGCAGTATATCCGCCATTTTGTATATGGCGTTATCGCCGCGTTCGGGGGCGGAGCCGTGGCATGAGACGCCCTTGACGTCGACCCGTATCTCCATACGCCCGCGCTGGCCGCGATATATTCCGCCGTCTGTCGGCTCATTCAGCACAACGAACTCGGGTCTCACGCCGCTCTCGTTGATAATGTACTGCCAGCAAAGGCCGTCGCAGTCCTCTTCCTGAACGGTCGCTGTAACGAGCACTTTATACTTATCGCTGAGCAGCCCGAGGTCTTTCATGATTTTCGCGCCGTATACCGCGCTGACGATGCCGCCCTCCTGGTCTGACGCGCCCCTGCCGCCTATCTCCACATCGGTTTCGTAGCCTTCGTAGGGGTCAAAGCGCCAGTTGTCACGGTTGCCCACGCCGACTGTATCGATGTGGCCGTCGAACGCAATGAGCTTTTCTCCAGCGCCCATGTACCCCAGCAGGTTACCCATCGGGTCGATCTCGACTTTGTCAAACCCCAGCGCGCGCATCTCCTCCGCCGCTCGTTTGATCTTCCCCTTCTCATCGCAGCTCTCGCCGGGGATGCGTATCATGCTGCGCAGGAACTTTGCCATATCATCCTTGTAGTATTCCGCGCGCGCTTTTATTGCTTCATAATCCATGGTTATTATCACTCCTCGATAAGAATCAAATAGAAATCATGAATATGCTGGCTCTGAATAAAGGTTCATCAAACGCCGGGTGAATCCCGTCCGCATAGCGCCGCAAGCGACGCTTTATACGGACACAATGCAGCGGTTTGAAAACTTGCTATTAAATCTTCACTCCCAGCTTCCCGTCCCAGACAATACGCCGATAGTTCTCAGGATCGGTATCGCCTTCGGTGCTGAACACAAGGATGCGCGAGTCTTTCCCTATGCCCGCCTGTTCGCGGAGCTCCGCCATGCTGCTGTCGCCGCTTGTCAGCAGCTCCGTCAGAAAGCCCATTGAAGAAGCGCCGGACTCACCGGATATTACCCTCGGATCGCCGCGAAGAGGAGCGCCAAGCACGCGCATCCCCCTGGCGGCGATTTCGTCTTCTATCGAAACAAAGTACGAACTCTTGTTTTTCAGTATGTCCCAGGACAGAATGTTCGGCTCGCCGCAGGCAAGTCCGGCCATTATCGTATCCATATCACCGCCGACATTAACGATCGAGCCATCGCCCTTTTGCGCACTGCGGTAATGGCAATCCGCAACTATCGGCTCTACCACAAACGTGACGGGGCTGTCCGCTCCGTAATAGTTGCTCACAAGTCCCTGAGCGGAGCCCGCGAACGCGCCGACGCCTGCCTGAATGAGCATGTGCGTCGGCATGACGCCCATCTCCCGCAACTGATCGCATGCTTCCAGCGCCATGACGCCGTAACCCTGCATTATCCAGCCCGGAATATCCTCATATCCCTCCCACGCCGTATCCTGTACGATCACGCCGCCGGGGGTCTTATCGGCGAGTTCAGCCGTGAACCGGATGGTATCGTCATAGTTGCTGTCCGTGATGTAAGCCTCCGCGCCTTCGCGTCTTATGTTCTCCAGCCGTACAAGAGGGCAGCCTTTCGGCATATAGATCACGGACTTTTGCCCGATTTGGCTTGCCGCCCAGGCCAGCGCGCGGCCGTGGTTGCCGTCGGTCGTGGCGAAAAACGTATACTCACCGAGCCTGCTCTTCATATCGGGCGAGGTCAGCGTCCCGTAGTCAAGGTCCCACACTGAGCAGCCTATCGTTTGAGCGATGAAGCTCGCGAGGGCGAACGTGCAGCCCAGCGCCTTGAACGAGTTCAGCCCGAATCTGTAGGATTCGTCTTTAACGTAGATTCCTCCGACGCCAAGCGCTCCTGCAAGATTGCCAAGCGCCACGAGCGGAGTCACGGAATACTGAGGAAAGCTCCTGTGGAACTCCCGCACCTTGCGAATCGTCCCGACGTCCATCAGCGACAAACTCTTCGCGCAATCGGACGCAGGGATATTGTTTTTTATCCATCTTGTGTTATACATCAACACTCAAACCAGCCCTACTCTGTCGTTGAACTCGTCGATAAGCGCGTCTATCTGCTCCGTCTGCCCTTGGACCGCCTCAAACGTCTTGTCCTGATGATACCACTGGTCATCCAGTTCATGCGACGAGCGCCCCTGCTGCTCGACCCATGTGTAATATTTCAAGTTGTGCACCCTCTTGCGCTCTGCGTATGTTAGCTCTATGAGATTGTCAGTCCGCACTCCCTGCAAGCTTGCCGCGAAATCAGCAGCAGCGTTCAAAACCGTGTATTCGCCGCGTTCCTCGCGCAGTTCCTCGAGCCGTGACATATACATCTCGACTGAGTCCGTCAGCACTGTGGCGACAACGTCCTGCTCCGTAAGCTCGTAATATTTCGCGAACTTGATAGCGCAGAGCATGTTCGATATGCCCGATATGCCCATAAGCGCCAGCCGCTCGACGTCACCGGCGTCCATCGCGGCTTCTTCAATCAGAAACGTCTTGCCCGTCTGCTCGTTAAACAGGCGCAGCAGCGCCATTGAGTCATTGTCGTCGATAGCGATCGCCATATCTGTGTTCCTGACGTTGTGCACCCAGGGGATGTGCTTGTCGCCGATCCCCTCGATGCGGTGCGCGCCGAACCCGTTGTTCAGGATCGTGGGGCACTGCAGCGCCTCGCCGACTGCGATTTTTGAATACGGATACCTCTGCTTCAGATAATCGCCGCTTCCAAGCGAACCCGCTGAACCGGACGTCAGGCAGATCCCCGCAAAGGCTCCGCCGGGGCCTTTTATGCTTTCAAACGCCTCCGCGACGGCGCTTCCCGTGATGTTGTAGTGCCACAGGTAGTTGCCCATTTCCTCGAACTGGTTAAAGATCATCACGTCGCCGCGGGTCGCGCGCAGCTCGTTCGTCTTGTCGAAGATTTCCTTGACGTTGCTCTCCGTGCCCGGCGTTGCTATGACCTCGCCCGCTATTTTTGAGAGCCAGTCAAAACGCTCGCGGCTCATGCCTTCGGGCAGAATGGCGACGGACTCGCACGCCAGAAGCTTGGAGTTGAATGCGCCGCCCCTGCAGTAGTTTCCGGTGGACGGCCAGACCGCTTTCTGCGCGGCGGAGTTGAACTGCCCCGTCACCAGCCTCGGCGCGAGGCAGCCGAACGACGCCCCGACCTTATGGCAGCCGGTGGGGAAGAATTTCCCGACCATGCAGATTATCCTTGCGCGGACTCCTGTGAGCGCGGTCGGAAGCTCAATGAAGTTCGGGCCGCCGTACAAGCAGCCGCTCATCTTCGGCTCGTTTTTCCATGTGATACGGAA
>WRJQ01000060.1 GCA_009778485.1 Oscillospiraceae bacterium | reverse complement strand
TGTCAAAACTTGCAAGGCTCCAAGCATTACTGCGTTTTGACGCCTCGTCTGCTGGCAAAAATACTGTGGCAATTTTGTTCAACTTATTTATCAACAGCTCCTAATGGCAAAAAAGCGAGCCGCTCAGGCGGCTCGCTTTGTTGTGCTGATATTATCGCTCGTTAGCCTGTATTGCTACTGCTTCACGTACGCGAGTAGTTTCGTTAAAAACTCATCCGCATCGACTTCATGCACCTGGCACGCTTCGCCGAGCGTCTCACCGCTTGACATCGCGCAGCCGAGGCAATGCATCCCGATCGACTGGAACAACGGCGCCGACTCCGGCGCGATTTCCAATATATCAGCTATGATCGTATCTTTCGTAATTTGTGTCATCGTGATCACTCCCTGCCAAAAAATACTTCCTGTTACCGGCGGCTACTCTCTCGTCTTCGCGAAACAGTCGCTGCAGTAGACAGGCCTGTCGGTCTTGGGCTCGAAGGGAACCCGGGCCTCATTCCCGCACGCTGCGCAAACGGCCGTGAAATACTCCCTCGGACCGCGCGCCGCTGCTTTCCTGTTGTCACGGCATGTCTTACAGCGCTGCGGTTCGTTTTGGAAGCCGCGTTCAGCGTAAAACTCTTGCTCTCCGCTTGTGAACACGAACTCCGCGCCACACTCTTTGCATACCAGCGTCTTGTCTTCGTACATTTTGAAACCTCTCTTTGATAAATCTTGCCCGGATAGGGTCAGTATTTGCGTTCAGTTTTCACTGAAAATCGCCATAAATCATTCGCGCAAAGAACACGTCCCCGCGTCGAAGGTCAGTATATTTTATTGAATCGAGTAATGTCAAGCTTTTTTCACAAAAAAAGAGTAAAAAATGGCAAATTTAAAGCGATTTCATCAAATCTATGAAATCATCGGCGATTTTTTGAGCGATTTGCTCCGTTTTTGCCTCCACGAGAACCCGTATCAGCGGCTCTGTCCCCGACGGCCTTATCAGCACACGGCCCTCTCCCGCGAGCAGGTTTTGCTGTTTTTCGATCTCCGCAAGCAGGCGGGGGTCTTCCATGATAGTATCGCGCTGCTGCGCCCCTCCCGTCAGTTTGTATCCCGGCATGACCTGCGGGAAGCTGGGTATGCCTCCGGTCAGCAGCGAGACGGGACTGCCTGAGCCGGTCAGCACGTTTAGGAACTTCACTGCCGTGAGCTGGCCGTCGCCTGTAGTAGCGTCGTCTGTGAATATCAGGTGCCCCGAGGACTCGCCGCCCAGATTGCAGCCCTTCTCCCGCATCATTTCCAGGACATTCCTGTCCCCGACCGCCGAGCGGTGGAATAGAAATCTGTTCTCGCGCGCATAGACCTCCATACCCGAGTTTGATACTACCGTGCCGACAGCGCCGCCGCCTTTGAGTTCGCCGGCCGCTCGCATCGCCCGCGCAAATACCGCGAGCATCATATCGCCGTCGACAGCGGCGCCCTTTTCGTCCACCACTATGCATCTGTCGGCGTCTCCGTCAAATGAAAACCCAATGTCGTAACGCCCCGTTTTGACTATTTCCTGTAGGTTCGCGATGTGCGTCGAGCCGCAGCCATCGTTAATGTTGACCCCGTCCGGAGCGTCCGAGTACACGTCGAAGTCGACGCCGAGAGACGCAAACAGCGCGCGGGCGGTCTCGGATGCGGCGCCGTTTGCGCAGTCTACCGCGATTTTGCCCTCGTACCGGTTTTGCGACATCGACGCCAGGTACTTGACGTATTCGTCCATCCAGTATCTATGGTCGCTGCTTATCCTGCCGAGGTCCGCGCCTGTCATCCTGATTGGCTCGGTCTCTTCGTCAATAAGGCTTTCAATGCGTTCTTCCAGCGCGTCGCTGAGTTTATACCCGTCTTTCCCGAACATCTTGATGCCGTTGTGCTCGAAGGGGTTGTGCGAGGCTGAGATCACGACTCCCATGTCGGCTCCAAAGCGCACTGTCAGGTACGCGGCTGCCGGAGTTGGCAGCACGCCCAGCAGCGTCACGTCTGCGCCTGCGGAGCACAGGCCCGCAGTCATTGCCGCTTCGAGCATGTCGCTCGATATGCGGGTGTCTTTCGCTATCATCACCAGCGGGCGTTCGTGCCCGTGCTCAGCCAGTACCGTCGCTGCCGCGCTCCCGGCTTTGTAGGCCAGAATCGAGTCCAGCGTTTCGTTTATGACTCCTCTGATTCCGTCTGTTCCAAAGTATTTACCCAAATACTATAGTCCATTCCTTTCGTTTTACTTTATGTATCTGTTCAGGTACCCACTACCTCCAGGCGCTACATCTGCAGTTGCTCCTGGCCGAAAAATTGCAGCCCCACGTGATCGTACGCTTTTCGCGTCACGCAGCGGCCGCGCGGGGTCCTGATCAAATATCCCTGCTGCATCAGATATGGTTCGTACACGTCCTCGATTGTAATCGACTCCTCGTTGATCGTTGCGGCGATCGTCTCAAGGCCGACGGGTCCGCCTCCGTAGTTCTCGATTATGCTCGTCAGCAGCCGCCTGTCAATGGAATCGAGGCCGGTTTTGTCTATCTCCAACCGTATGAGCGCGTCGTCAGCCGCCGCCATCGTGATAGTACCGTCGCCGATGACTTCCGCGAAGTCCCTTACGCGCCTGAGCAGGCGGTTCGCAATCCTCGGAGTGCCCCGGCTGCGCGACGCTATCTCGCGCATGCCATCCGGTTCGGCCGGTATATCCAGAAGGCGGGCGGAGCGCTTAACGATCTCCTGCAGCTCATCAGTCGTGTACAGCTCCAGCTTCAAGTCGATGCCGAAACGGTCGCGCAGCGGCGATGAGAGCTGGCCCGATCTGGTAGTGGCGCCGACGAGCGTGAAGTTTTTCAGCGGCAGGCATATAGAGGTCGCGGAGGGCCCTTGCCCTATGATGATATCGATCTGCTTGTCTTCCATCGCGGGGTAGAGTATCTCCTCGACTGTCCTGTTCATCCTGTGGATCTCGTCGATGAACAGCACGTCGTTCTCGTTCAGGTTCGTCAGCAGCGCGGCGAGGTCCTTGGGCTTTTCAATAGCCGGGCCTGAGGTCTTCTTCAGCGCAGTCCCCATTTCGTTGGCTATTATCGCTGCCAGCGACGTCTTGCCAAGCCCGGGCGGCCCGTGCAGCAAGACGTGGTCCAGCGGCTCCCCGCGGCGGCGCGCGCCTTCGAGGAATATGGACAGGTTCCCCTTGGCTTTCTCCTGCCCGATGAACTCCGAGAGCGTTTGCGGCCTCAAGCTGTTCTCGCCGGCGTCTTCGCTCAGGTATGATGTGGAAAGCAGTACCGCCCCGGACTCCTCGTCGGGGTATGCGCTGTCGCTGTAGTTAATGCTCAAGGGCCTTACCTCGCAAGCGTATCCGGTTTCGGGTACTTGACCCCGAATGTTTCGACGGTGATGCTCTTTATTATGAGCGGCCTTGAGGGCGGCCCGTCTTTGTCGTTGAGCTTTGACATTTCGTAGACAAAATCGAGCCCTTGCGTTACCTTCCCGAAGGCTGCGTATTTCCCGTCTAGGCTTTTCGCCTTGCTGCCCGCGCAGATAAAGAACTGGCAGCCGGCTGTGTCGGGAGGTGTGGCGCGGGCCATTGAGATAACTCCCGGGTCGTGCGACACATCGTTCTTCGCGAACCCGTTTTCTTTAAACTCGCCCTTGATGCTGTAACCGGGGCTCCCGGTGCCGTTGCCTGCAGGGTCGCCGCCTTGTATCACGAAGTCCGGCGAGACACGGTGGAACGTGAGCCCGTCGTAGAACCCGGACGTCGCCAGCGATATGAAGTTGTTAACCGTGTTCGGAGCTTTATCCGGATATAGTTCTATTACGATTTTATCCCCGTTATCCATCGTTATCGTCGCTATCGGGTTTTTCTTCTCCCCGCCGTCGCACGCCCCCAGAAGGGCTGCGCAAACCGCCGCGAGCGCTATCAGCGCAATCAGCCGCAATTTAAACTTGCTCATGCTCAACCCCTCCTTAGGACTTCGCGGATTATGTCCTCGACAGCAAGGTCCTGTGTGTCAACCCCGCGCATAGCGGCGGATATTTCGCCCTGCGTGAACCCGAGCACCGTCAGCGCGGCAGCGGCGTCGCGCTGTTTGCCCGCCATCTGCCCCCCGCCGGCCTGCGGCGCGCTGTATCCGGCAGCGCTCAGCGCGGACGTCTCTTTGCTGAGTTTGTCCTTGAGTTCGAGTATTATCCTCTGAGCCAGCTTCTTCCCTATGCCCGGGGCGATTGTCAAAGCCGTCTCGTCGTCGCTTATTACAGCCAGGGCGAACGCTTCGGGGGAGCATGACGACAGTATCGACAGCGCAGCTTTCGGGCCGACGCCGGATACTCCGATCAGCAGTTCGAAACAGCGTTTCTCATTCGTGTCGAAAAAGCCGTAAATATCGAACGCATCCTCTTTTATGTAGCAGTACGTGTACAGCCGCGCTTTCTTCCCGGCCTCGAGACGCGATAACGTCGAGGACGTCGCCATGCAGGCGTAGCCGACGCCGCCGGCGTCTACTACCGCGAGATTCTGCCCGAGTACGGATATTGTGCCTTCTAGATAGTAGAACATGTGTTTCCCCCCTGTAGATTCATTAGAGAGTTGCTGAACCGCGCATGGCATATCGCCACCGCAAGGGCGTCAGCCGCATCATCCGGCTTTGGCCTCTCAGTCAGCGAGAGCAGCGCGCGGACCATCTCCATGACTTGTTTCTTTGAAGCGCGCCCATACCCTGCCACAGCCTTTTTTACCTGCAGCGGCGTATACTCGAACATTGGCACGCCGTGTTCTTCGCCGGCCAGGATTATCGCAGCCCTTCCGTGCGCGACGGAAACTGCTGTCTTCTGGTTTGTGTTGAAAAACAGTTCTTCGACCGCTATCGCATCCGGCCTGAATGCCATGATCAGCTCTGAAACGTCGCGGTGTATCTGCGCGAGCCTCAAGGCCAGGCGCATGCCCGCAGGAGTCCTGATGACTCCGAAGCGCCCGGGAAGCGGAGCCCCGCCTGATTCGACAATGATCCCGAACCCAACGGTCGCGACTCCGGGGTCAACTCCAAGTATAACCAAATACTGTCACCCCGCCATGATTTTCTCAGATATGAGGTCGAGGTATGAAAGCGCGCGCTTCTGCGCTTCCTCGCGGTTGAGTAATATCGCTTTGTTCAGCCCGCGCAGGTATATGTATAGATCCGCAGCGGACTTTAGCGCCTGCATGCAGCTTTTGGCGTTGTGGTCGGCGAGGGTGGATACCAGCCGGGGCAGCTCTTCCGGAGCGGCGATTTCAACATTGCGCACACCCCAGGGAGGCTTGCCGTTTTTTATCAGCAGCAATGGCCCCAGCACTCTCTGGCGCAGAAATGAAAGCCCCTCGATGGCGTCGAACAGTTCTCCCCTGCCTATGCGGTTTGCGATATAGTGTACCCATATCCAGAACCTGTCTTCATACCATTGGTAATCCGGAGCGGGGATGGCTGCGGTGCTTTTCGCGTACTCTCCCGCCAACTGCCCGTCTCTGTCGTAAATCACAACAGGTTCTTCGAACCTTGCGCTTGCGCTGATTCTGTCAAGCGGCTGGAAGTTCAGGTCGACATGGAGCAGCGGTTCTTTATAGAGGCAAATAAGCTGCTCAGGCCTTTGAATATGGTCTGCGGGGAAGGACGCAAGCAGCCACCCCAGCCTTCCGGCGAGGTCCACCCGGTCCTTCAGGAGACTCCCGTACTGTTCGGGGTCGGTTACTATGATGAAGTCGAGCCCGGAGTAATCGTCAAGCGTATTCGTCGCGTATGAGCCGCCCAGCGCGACGCCGACTATGCGCTCGTCCTTTTTTAACACCGGCAGCGCGCGGTTTATGAACATCATATGGGAACTCGCCATGTTACTCCCTCCTCCGCTATTGACATTATATGCCCGAACGGATAATATATTGTACATTATTTCGTATTCCCATTGCAAGTGTTTTTCGTATGTCAAGAAAGGTGTTTGATAGAAATGCTGGAACTAAAGAGCATATGCGTCTCCGCCGGCGAGGTTGGAGGCGATGAGGTCGAAATCGTGAGTGACGTCGATCTCACGCTGGAAAGCAAGAAAATATACGCAATGACCGGCCCGAACGGCGGAGGAAAGACGTCGCTGGCAAAGGCGATCATGGGTATCTATCCGGTGAAGAGCGGGTCGATGCTCCTCGATGGCGAGGAGATCGCGGGGAAGTCGATTACAGAGCGCTCGAACCTGGGTATCGGCTATGCCTTTCAGACTCCGACGCGCTTCAAGGGTTTGAAAGTCCGCGAGCTGCTTACGATAGCAGCCGGGAGCGGGGATGAACGCAAACTCTACTCGCTGCTCGTGGACGTCGGCCTGTGCGCGCAGGACTATATCGACCGCGAACTGAACGCCAGTTTTTCCGGAGGGGAGCTCAAGCGCATTGAAATCGCGAGCATACTGGCGCGCGACCTGCGCGTGGCTCTCTTTGACGAGCCTGAGGCGGGCATCGATCTTTGGAGTTTTCAAAAGCTCACTGAGACCTTCAGGCAACTGAGCATAACGAGCGACGCCACGATTATCATCATCTCGCATCAGGAACGCATTCTCAGGCTCGCGGACGAGGTCATCCTGATTACCGGCGGCAGGGTAGCGGAGATCACCAGCCCGGACAGGATCCTCGACGACATCGAATGCAGGAATCCCGACTGCGACTGCGTCAACTGCGATGAAAAGGGAGTGTTGGCGTGCTGACGCAAGTAGACCGGAGGCTGCTCAAAGAAGTAGCGGAACTGCATGATATACCGCAGGGCGCGTATAATATCCGCAAGAACGGCGAGAGCGAGTCGCGCAACACCACGGCAAATATCGATATAATCACGAAGACCGATAAACCCGGCATCGACGTTCTCGTTAGACCCGGCACGAAAAACGAAAGCGTCCATATCCCGGTCATTCTGTCGCAGAGCATGGACGATCTTGTATATAACACGTTTGAGATCGGCGAGGATGCCGACGTCCTGATCGTCGCCGGTTGCGGCATACACAACGCTTCGGACGGCAGGGCTGCACACGACGGTATTCACGAGTTTTTCGTCCGCCGCGGCGCGAGGCTTAAGTATGTCGAGAAACACTACGGCGAAGGCGACGGTTCCGGGAAACGCGTGATGAACCCGACCACTATTATCGAGGTCGGCGAGGGGGCTGTCGCAGAGCTTGAGATGACGCAGATAAAGGGCGTCGACTCTGCCAAGCGCGATACTCTCGTGAAGCTTCACAAGGGCGCGCGCCTTGTGGTATCCGAGCGTTTGCTGACATACCTTGACCAGGAAGCGGTTTCCATCGTGACGGTTGAGCTGCTTGGTGAAGATTCTTCCGCTCAAATCGTTTCGCGTTCGGTGGCGCAGAACAAGTCAAAGCAAACCTTCCATTTGAATATGCGTGGGTACTGCGAGTGCAAGGGGCATATACAGTGCGATTCCATAATCATGCACGAAGCGCAGGTTTCGTCAATCCCGGAGATCACCGCGCTGGACGAGGGCGCACAGCTTATACACGAGGCAGCGATCGGAAGGATCGCGTCCGAGCAGCTTGTTAAGCTCATGTGCCTGGGCTTGACGGAGAAAGACGCCGAAGAGACAATCCTGCAGGGGTTTTTGAAGTGATATGCAACTGTTCAGGTACCCCGTCCAGGCGCTATATTTCATTTCGTAAGCGCAACCTCGTCGCTGCGGATTACACTAAGACTCGCGTCACAGCAAGCTGTAACGCTCGCTCGTTCCATCGCAGCTCCTCT
>WRJQ01000059.1 GCA_009778485.1 Oscillospiraceae bacterium | reverse complement strand
TAGCGCTCGTTCTTGTCAACTCAACGGGGGAACAAGGTATGCCGTTTCATCTCACGACTGAAGTCACGAGTGTTCACGGCATGTGTATAAAATCAAGCTCCGCTTGGTTGTTGCTTTCCCAGTAGTATAGTTTATGTCCTTTCGCGTGCAGCTGCTGCGCGACATAGTTCTCTATCAGCGCGCCTTTGGCCGTATCGCCCATCGTTCTGCCCAGCACCGATAGATGGGAGATATTGCTTTTCGCGCAGTACAAGCCAACGTCGCTCATATAGACCTTGAACGACAGAAAGTCCTCATAGCTCGCAAGTGGTTCCTTGCCTTCGGATGCTTTGTTGCATCTGATGATCAACGACGCTTTTTCCAGCCAGCCCAAGGAGTTCTCATAGTCGTTCGCACGGGCGCCGCTCTTAATCTTCGCGTACTGGAACTTGCGGTTCTCTTTCGCAAGCTGAGAAGGAAGCGTGTTGTATACTGCCTCATTTCTAATCGCTTGAGTTTTTGTCTCCGTGTGTTTGTTCATGTCAGAAACATAGTTGTTGCATATAGATATCTGTTTCGCTCTGACCATTGTGTAGTTTGCGTTTTTCCTATACTCCTCTACTACTTCGGGCATGCCGCCGACAACCAGATACTGCAAATACAGGTCCAAAGCCTGCTTATGCAAGCCCTCGCTGAGCGGCTCGTCGCTCGTGTAGCTTTCCCTGATAAGTTCAGCCAGCTTTTGATTGAACTCCAGCAGGAACTCTTCGAATGTGAGTGGGTACATGCGAAGCTCGTCGACCTTGCCGACGGGAAATGAGAATCCTTTGCGGTTGAGCGCAACACCGAGCAGGCTGCCAACGGCAATGATATGCTGCTCCGGGGCGTTTTCCCGGAACAGCTTGAGCGCGATGTCAACAAAAACACACTTTTAGGTACCCTAAAAGTGTGTTTCGACGCACGATCTATACTTACAAGTGTAATTCTTCTTGAAAATCTTCATGATTGAGTATATAAATATTATGCAAGGGGAGGTAAGCAACTGATGAACCAAAAAGACTGTACCGACTGCGGGAGAGAGATGATTAGCACGCTAATGCTCAGGTTTTCGCCGATAGCTCTTAAAATGATCTACGATGAAAGCGAAATTCCTGCCAACGCTCCGCAGCCATCCCGCGAAACCGGAGACAGGCCGGCTATGTGTCAGGCATTTTCACTTGTGAGGAGAAACCGCAAAGCGCTCACAATGCTGAAGGAAGACCACTGGTGTCTCTGGCCTCTCGCGTGTTTTAAGATGTGCCCTCTCGATGATGAGGACTACGAGACTATGGGCACTAAGCTATTTATGAAGGATCCCGAAAAAAGCATCCGTTTCATGCGGGAGCAATATCCGTGGTTGCAAACCGATAAGCCACTGCTCGGGTTCACGCTCGCGCCGCTTGAGAGCTGCGAGTTCGTCCCGGACGTCATCGTCATATACTGTCGCGTGGCGCAGCTTCGTTCATTGATAATGGCTGCAAAGTACCAGGAGAGCGAGATGTGGAGCGTTGTTCCCGATACGATCGCATCCTGCTGCTACTCTACGATTCCGTTGCTGAACGGTCAGAAGTATAATGTCACGCTGCCCGACCCCGGCGAGTACGAGCGCGGCCTGGCCGGCGAGGATGAGATCATGTTCTCACTTCGCGGCGACTGTTTGGCAAGCCTGATGGACGGCCTGCGGACGATAAACAAGATTGGCTTTGATTATGCGGGTCTGCACCTTGATATGAACATGAACTTTCCTCGAGCACCATTCTACAATGACATGTTCGCAAAGTGGGGATTAACAGTCGGGGATTCCTGGGCGCCCGGATCAAGATAAGGCTAGCGTGGCGAATATTTGCGCCCGGCTCTGGGAGTCTGCGTTTATACGAGTAAGCTGACGCCGCGCTTCCTGTATCCTCCGCTGCCGCTTGCCCCGACCGTTACATTTGCGCCGCGTGTCTGGGGCGCTCCTACCCTGCCCGCGCCGCTTGCTGCGCGTGCGCCGCTTGCTGCGGCAGATGAGCGGGCATTGCCAGTGGCGGCTTTTCTTTTCGCTCTTTTCAGTTCGTAGATGTTCTCCGGCAGATTCCTGAACTCACGCGTATTCACGAACGCGCCGTGCTCATCGCGTATGGCTGAAGAGCGCATGCTCGCTACATCGAGCGAGCCGGACGCAGTTCCCGAAGCGCCGGGACGCCCAGCGGCACGGGCGTCTGCAACCATTTGCGCCGATGCGCTCACGTTCAGCTTCCTGACTTCGTCTTTAGTCCTGGCTTTCTTCAGCCTTCGCCTGTACAGCTTGCGCTCTGTTTCCAGCATTGATGCCCTGCGATATGACTCCGGGTCGTTGTTGCGCAGATACCGCCTCTCCGCAGTGCTGATTATCTTGCCGGCGCTAAGCCTGGCTGTTATCAGCGCGAGCGAGTTCTGCCTGAGGGTATTTCTGCTTTGCTCGTGAAGCGACGCGTTTCCCGCAGTGTTTCCATACCTTGCGGCCGACGCGTTTTCGCTTTTTTTCGTTAGTTGCGCTGTTGCGAGCATTAGTCCGATTGAAGTATTTACAGAGTTCAGCAGCATATATCAAGACTCCTTTCTCGGGTATACGCGCTACATATACTATATCGGAGTTTAGGCGCAAAAAGGTGAGTACAGCTTAAGGCGATGATCTTCCAGTGTCGGTTCATACATAGGCAATATCCGTAAAAAACAAGGTACCTTTCGCGCCCCTTCCGGTTCATACAAGTACCTGTTCGCACCCCTTCCGGTCTTGACAGCAGAGCCGGGCGCTATTATAATCAACTTACAAATCATGATTCTATAATCATGATTTGCGACGATAGGAGCGTACGTACAATGAACAACTTCGACACGAACAACATTCTGCTCAAAACCATGTGCCCGAACAACGAGATGATAGCGGACCGGCTCGGCAACCCCTCGGTGATGGTTTATATCCCCAAGTACAAGATGAACCAAGTGGTCGCCGGAGGCAGCGATAAGACGCACCCGGCATTCATCGTCAACGGCGCAGAGATTGACGGGTTCTACATTTCAAAATACCAGAACACCGACGTCGGCGGGCTGGGGTACTCGCTGCCTGCGGCAGTGCCCTGCAACTGCGTCGGCATCGTGTCATCGAACGAGAAGTGCGCGGCCAAAGGGCGCGGCTGGCACCTTACGACAGTGCAGGAGTGGGGAGCAATTGCGCTTTGGTGCAAGAAGAACGGCCATCTGCCGTATGGAAACAACGAATACGGCAGAGACCGGCGCGAGAGCATTTTTAAAGCGATACCCGTCACGAACGTGAGCGACGGCAAGAATCGAGTCCTCACAGGCACAGGCCCTTTGTCATGGAGCCATGACAACACTCAAGCCGGCATCTGGGATTTGAATGGGAACCTATCGGAATGGGTGGGCGGCTTCAGGGTAGTATTCGGCGAGATCCAGGTTCTGCCGGGCAACGACGGCGCGGATACTAACAATTCTCAGGAAGCGGATTCCTCCGCCTGGCGCGCCATCGACGCTGCGACCGGGGAGTACATACTTCCCGACGGCAATGGTACGACTGAGAGTTCAGTCAAGTTTGACTATATCGACGATGGTTTGTTCGGCTGGGGGAGCAGGTGGGTCGTCTCCACTGAGGTCAAGAGCCGAACGGACGCTATACGCCGCTGCGACTTGTCGTTTATCAAATGCGACGATACGATCGGAGCGGAAGCTAAAGAACTGCTCGTCGCTTTCGGCATGATCGTCGACGATCCTCTGTTCGATTATAGGGAGCAGTACGCCTACCTGAACAACGGCATTCCGGAAAGCTTTATGTACAGGGGCGGCTATTGGGGCAGCGGCGCTTTCGCCGGAGTCTTTTGCTGGTCAAGCAGCGCAGGCCGGGGCTACGAGTATGAGGGCAACGGATTCAGGGCGTCATACGTGCCGCTATAGGGGAACACAGGAACACAAGGACGGTTCTCTTGTGTTGCTCAGCAGGATGCACGGACAGAATCGTAGGGGCGAGCCTGGTGTCCGCCCTATTCAACAACACAAGAGAACCGTCCCCTTGTGTTCCTTATCCATTTAACGACGCCGTCGTCGGTGTTCGCGCCGCAGATGTGATCCGCCGCGCCGCGTACCTCCTGCATCGCGTTCTCCACAGCCACGCATACGTCGCAAGCTTCGAACATAGGCAGGTCGTTCAGGTTGTCGCCGAAACCGACGATCCGATCAAAGCCGTACTGCTGCCGTAAATACGCCACGGCGTTCTTCTTCGAAGCATCTGCGCTGAACATTTCCAGAAACCACAAGTCGCGGCTGTACGTGTCCTTGTACATCATGACATTCAGGCCCGGCAGGCGCGAGAGCGCGTCGCGGGCAGGGCGTAGGCGCTCCGGCACATCGATCAAAGTGAAGTAGACTGTATCTTCCGCAGGCACATCGCCCAGGCTATCGACGCTTGTGAAGGCCTTGCCGTAGCGCGCCACTCGCTCGTCTATGAACGCGCGCATGGGCGCGTTGCTCACAGCCGTGCTCTTAGGCGTTATACCGTTTGCCTCGTAGTATGTGGACTGGTCGTCGCCGACGAACCTGTACATTAAACCGGTGACGCCACAGGAGCGCAAGACGCCGATTATCTCCTTGACTGCCTCAGGCGGGATGGCGTGCATGCGCACCTTTTCATGCCGCGCAACATCATATATCAGCACGCCGTTCATCATGATCACAGGCATATCCAGATTCAAACCTTCGAGTATCGCGACTGCCGTACCCGGTGTCCGGGCAGTCGCGGCGGTGAAGCGGAGGCCTCCCGCGATCAGGCTGTTCAAGGTATCCTTTGTATAGCCCGATAGCTCCGCGTCCGGGTTCAGGAGCGTACCGTCAAGATCGGATACATAAAGAGTGGTTTCCATAGCGACTCGCCTCCCGTGTTGCTGCATCGAGTTGTCGGGCGGCGCCTCCCGTGCTGCTGCATCGAGTTATCGGGCTGCGCCTCCCGTGCTGCTGCATCGAGTTATCGGGCTGCGCCTCCCGTGCTGCTGCATCGAGTTATCGGGCTGCGCCTCCCCGCTCCGCTTGCGGCCGCTATGCTGCGGCTGCTAACGGCTCATCGAAGTATACACTCGGGCGCCCTGTCAGTCAACGCTTTTCGATAGGCGCTCGAACGTCGCAAGGGTCTCATCAGCGCTGCCCGAGCCGAAAATGTAAGTGGTCTCATCAGTCACGATGACGATGAAGGGCGGCACCTTCGGGTTTAGGCAGAGTCGGCACGGACCGATGCCGGAAGCGTTGAAACGGCCTTTCAACAGCGCGGTGAAACCGGTGCCTGCGACACGTTTCGACGCCGGCATTTCGCCGAGCAGCCCCACAGAGCTGATATCGGCAAAGTCTACGCGGTACTCCAGCCCCGTATGGTATGCCATAATCGCGGACTCGGACACCTCGACATAGGGCGCGGTAAACTCCTCCGACATCATCCATACTCCGAACGCGGGCATCGCCAGCATGCATACAACGGCGAACGCCATAAGAACCATTGCGGCGGGCCTCGCGAGGTTGACTGACGTGCCGACGCCGATGCGATCGTTGACCATGAAGTGCTTGTCGGCCGGATTGTAGTAGAAGAGCCCCAGCATCCAGTACCTGTCGAGGTCCACGAACTTATCGCGCCCGCTTTCCGCAGTCAGCTTCTCCTGCGCTTTGCGCGCTCTGAACTCCGCGCTCATAGCAGATATGAGAACGACTGCGACGTAGGCGACTGAGAGGATGATTATGCCCATGCTTCCGTTAATGAGTAACCATATAAGAAGGCTGAACACCCCGGTGCTCCAGGTGAGCCAAAGGAACGTCATTTCCCAATAATGCCGCCGTATATCGGACAGGGCCCGGCTTAGCGAGGTATTGCTGTCGATGACTTCCGCCCTTTGCCTGTAGAGGATTTTGTGCAGCAGGGATATTCCCGCAGTGAGCACGGCGTCGGTTACGTACATAGCCATCATTGCCCCTTCAGCCCGGGTGGCGACGCCCACTGCGACCGGGACGATGCTCGCGAGGACCGGCGGCACGTACAGCCAAGCGTTGACGCGCTTCATGGCGCTAAACGAGACTCTCGTGTCAAGCAGCGCGGCTCCCTGCGTCTCGCCGAACCATTTGTTTTCTTGCTTGAGCATTTTCAGCCGGGTGTGATACACCGCGTATATGGCGTATGGTACGACGACCGCGACCAGTATCCACGTCATCTGTATTGTGAGCGATATGGACATATATCCCGTGAAGAAGCACGAGACTGGTATCACGGCCAGTATCAGGCACACGGCCCTCAACCTTCTCTTGAACTCGTCGCAGAGCGCGAGCACGCGGGCATCCTGCCGCGCGTCGAAAGGCAGCGTGACGCCTAGCATGAGGTTCTTTTTTGCTTTTGCGCTGTTTTTCAAAATGAAATACATTATCGGCATTAGCGGATAAATGCATACCGCCATGATAATATTCACTGTCAGTAGATCTTTGTTCATCGTTATATACTCCCTTCGTTGTAGAGTTCGGTGCAAAGCTCGAGGAGTTCGCTCTCGGGCACACCATCAAGCTTTGCTTCGGCGACGAGCAGCTTGAGCCCGCTGCGGACTTTGCCTGAGATGACTCCGTTAGCCGCGCCATCTGCCGCGCCGGCGTTGCCCGCGCATACTATCGCGCCGCTACGCCTGTCCGCGATTATCCGCCCCTCCTGCTTGAGCAGGGCATAGGCCTTGTTCGCCGTCATCATGTTTATCCCGGCTTCGTTTGCCAGTTCGCGAATCGTTGGCAGCTTCTCCCCGGGCGAGAGCCTGCCGTCCGCAATGCCCATGACTACCTGGTTTCGTATTTGCAGGTAGATCGGCGTTTCGCCGGAAAAGTCTATCTCTAAAAGCATTGGAATCACCTCCTCGTAGTCGCAAACTCAACTTTGCTTTGCATTACTCATTATAATGCAAGAAATGCAAAATGTCAAGAGAAATTTTCGGATTTTCTCCCGGGAAAATGCTTGCATTGTAACGACGTATGCGTTATAGATGAAGCACTATGATGTGATTACTTCTGATAAGGCGAATGCGGACATGGAAGAGATCTACGGCTATATTGCTGATACGCTCCTTGAGCCTGTTACAGCCCAGGAAGCAAAACGGTGCATACATCCAACGTGACGGCTGCGCCCCCCTCGCGCGATGCAGCATTGATACAATTGTGTTATACTGTTGCATACAGAGGGTCGCATATGAAACGATACGTCAACGATGAAGTCAAAAAAAGAAAACGCGCAAAAATCACGAAGGTATCCGCCATCGTGGCTATCGACGCGGCGGCGGCAGGCTTTGTCATGAAGCTGTTGCAGCTCCCGGGGACTGACATCCTCTTCTTGCTGCTGTTGACCGTTGCCGGCCTGATTGGCTTATATCTGCTTATTTGGAACCTGTGCTACGTTGACAAAGTCGCGCGCGTCGCGAGAATCTTCAGGCACATCTATCACGGCGCCATGGCCATTGGCGTCGTCACTTTTATCATTTTGCAAGCGTACATCATATCCGCATCCGGCGGCGACGACACGGCTGCCGACTTGATTATCGTACTTGGCGCAGGGATTTACGGAGAGACGCCCAGCAGGGTGCTCGTGTCGAGGCTGGAAGCGGCTGCAGAGCACTTGGAAGCGCACGACAGCGCGATCGTAGTGGTCTCCGGCGGCCAGGGGTCCAACGAGCTGATCACCGAGGCCGAGGCGATGTACCGATATCTTGCGGGCAGAGGCATCAGCGAAGAGCGCATATTTAAAGAAGAAGCCTCGACAAGCACGAGGGAAAACATCGAGTTCTCGCTGGAGATACTGGAAGAGGCAGGGCTGCTTACGGGAGACGCGCAGATTGCAATCGTGACAAGCGAGTTCCACATCTATAGGGCAAAGCGTATAGCGAAGCTGCTCGGGCTCGAAGTCGACGGCATAGCCGCGAGCACGCCGTACAAGTCGCTGAGAGTCCTGTACCACTTTAGGGAAGCGGCGGCCTTGCTGGTGGAGATGCTGTGAGTTTCAAATCGAGCTGCGTGTGCCGGCGATAAGCTTCTCCGAAAACTACCACGGATCCGGACGTGCCGAGGTTGAACCCAATTATTGGGTTCAACCTCGATCGGCCATTCAATCAGCAGGTCGGTTCGTCTGCGTCCGGCGCCGTACTCCCGGTTGATACGCCCGCCACCGTTCACGATGCGCTGCAGGAACGCCTGCATGATAAGCTGCGGGGCGGATTCCTTGTAGAGGAAAGCATCTTCCCATATATCCGAGTGCTCGCGGTAGAACTGCTGGAATGCCGCCAGGAGCTTTGGCATGTCGAGCCTG
>WRJQ01000058.1 GCA_009778485.1 Oscillospiraceae bacterium | reverse complement strand
CTCCCGTTGAGGAACACCTCGCCTTCGATAGCGGCGGGGGGTGACTTGAGCAGCCTCATCACGCCGTTGAAGGTCACGCTCTTGCCGCAGCCGGATTCCCCGACCACACCAAGCGACTCACCCGTTTCAAGCGCCAGGCTGATCCCGTTAACTGCCCGGACGACTTCTTTTCCGACCGGGAAGCTAATGCGCATATTCTTGATTTCCAGCAGCGGCCGGCTCTCATCGGAGCGAGCCGCAGTACCAACTTCCGTCATTGCATCTGTCCTTGTCGTCATTGCGGGCCTGACCCGCAATCCCATGCTCATTTCATGGATGTGCGTATCTTGGGATCCATATGATCCCGCAAGCCGTCGCCCAGGAGGTTGAACCCCAGTATTGTCAGGGCGATGAACGCGCCTGCAAATGCCGTCGTCCACGGATACGTGAACATGAAATTCCTGCCGTCGTTGACAATCAGGCCCCACGACGGCGTCGGAATTGGTATGCCATAGCCCAGGAAGCCAAGCGACGACTCGGCGAGTATCGCGCCGCCCATAGCGGATGAGAGAATTACAAGAATGTGCGGCAGCACATTCGGCAGCACATGGCGGAAAATCAGCCGAAACCTGCCGCTCCCCATGGAGCGGGCGGCAGCCACGAAGCTGCGCTCCCTTATCGAAAGAGTCGTCGCCCTCGACATACGGTAGAACATCGGTATTATCGGGATGCCGATTGAGAAGAACATATTACGTACAGACGAACCCATCACAATGCCGATTATAAGCGAAAGCAGAAGCATTGGGAACGCCATCATAACATCGATGACCCTGCCCAGCACGAAGTCGAAAGTCCCCCTGACGAACCCTGACAGAGTCCCGAGGAGAGTCCCGCACACGAGCGCCAGCGCCGTCGAGCATATCGCCACAACGAGAGAGATGCGCCCGCCGTACACTATGCGCGTCCATACGTCGCGGCCGTAGGCGTCCGTTCCCATGATGTGCCCTGCGCCGGGAGGCAGTTGCTTGTTGCGCAGGTCGACCTTCCCGTAATCATAGCTTGTCAGGAGGGGCGCGAAAGCCACAAGGAACACCATTACCAGGATAATGGCGCCGCCTATAATGATGAGTTTATTCCTGAATATAGCTCTCATGCCGGGCCTCCGACGTCTTTATGGCAGGCTACGAAGTGCGAGTTGCCCGTATCGCGCAGTTGCGGCTCTTCACGCGCACAACGCTCGTCGGCATGCCTGCAGCGTGGGTGGAAGGCGCAGCCTCCCGGCGGAGACATGAGGCTTGGCACCCCTGAGCGGAGGATTTCACGCTGCTTCGTGGATGTCGGATCCGGGTCCGGCACAGCCGACAGAAGGGCGGATGTGTAGGGGTGCTTTACGTTCCTGAACAGCTCTTCCGTCTCAGCCAGCTCTACCAGGCTCCCGAAGTACATCACCCCTATGCGGTCCGAAACGAACTTAACGACCGCCAGGTTATGCGAGATAAACAGATAAGTCAGCCCGAGCTCCTCCTTCAGGTCAAGCAGCAGGTTGAGTATCTGAGCCTGCACCGATACGTCAAGGGAGGCTACGGCCTCGTCGCATACGAGGAACTCCGGCGACAGTATCAGGCTTCGCGCTATGCATAGGCGCTGACGCTGCCCGCCTGACAACTGGTGCGGATAGCGCGATAGCAGTTCCTCACCCAGCCCGACCTCCCGCAGCATATCCGCAATCATGCCGCGGCGTTCGCTCTTGCTGTACCCGCCCCGGATTGCAAGCGGTTCTGCCATGATTTGCTCCAGCGAAAACCTTGGGTCGAGCGAGTCATAGGGATCCTGGAATACTACTTGCATATCCTTTCGCAGCGGCAGCATCTTCCTGTAGCTCAGGCCGGTGAGCTCCTCGCCCTTGAAGAGCACCGAGCCGCTGCTCGCGCTCACGAGCCGAAGTATCAGCATCGCGAGCGTGCTCTTGCCGCAGCCTGACTCCCCTACGAGCCCGAATACTTCGCCTTTTCTTATATCGAGGTCAATGCCCTTGACGGCGGTGAACCTTACCTTCCTCAATGACTTTCCCGCCCTGAGCGAGAACTTCTTCGTCAGACCGCGCATGCTTACCAGAGGCATGTCTTCCATATCTGCTCCCGCCGGAGCCCCGGTCACAATCCCTGTCGCCATCCCTCGCTCCTAACCCGGCTCGTCGCCGGCGACGCGGATACGGGGATCGACGACTCCGGTGACGATGTCAGTGAGCAGGTTCGCCAGTATCATGAATATCGCGATTATGAACGTAGCGCCCTGGACAAGCGGGTAATCCCTCGAGCCGATCGCGTCCATAAGGAGCTTGCCGACGCCGCTGCGTACGAATACTGTCTCGAGTACTATCGCGCCGCCGAAGGATATCGCGAACCCGTATCCCATCATCGTAACGATAGGTATCAGCGCGTTGCCGAGCGCGTGGCGGAAGAGGATCCTCCAGCCGGGCAAGCCTTTCGACCTGGCTGTGCGGATGAAGTCCTCCTCCATGATTTCCAGCATGGAAGATCGCGTGGTCCTGACCCCTGTCCCGCCCAGAATCATCGTCATCACCGGCCCGAACAAGGTCTTCCAGTAAGGCGTCCCCCCTGCCATGTTGCTCAAGACGGGAATTACCCCCAGCTTCAGCGCGAATATCACCAGTACCCACAGGCCGATGAAGAACGTGGGGAGCGACATACCAAGCGTCGAGAAAGAGACAATGGCTATATCCGGCCATCTGCCCCTGAAGCACGCCGCAACCACGCCCAGCGTTATTGATATAATAGAGCTGAACACGATGCCGTACAGCGCGAGTTCTATCGTGCTGGGCAGCCGCTCGAATACAATGCTCATGACAGGGCGGTTGTGGCTCAGGGAGACGCCCAGGTCACCTTTGAACAAGTTAGTCAGGGCTATCCAGAACTGCACTATGCCGGGCTTGTCCAGGCCGTGCTTGACACGGTATATCTCTATCTGTTCGTTCGTCGCCATCGGGCCGAGCATGACCTCGGCCGAGTCTCCCGGTATCTGCCTTATTACGACGAACACGACTATGAAGACGCCGAGCAGCGTCGGTATCGCAAAGAGCAGGCGCTTGATGATGTAATTTCTCATAGAATTTCTTACTCAGGGAGTTTTCACCACGGTCGCGAGGCGGAATCCCATATCCGCGTACCTCTCGAAACCCGATACATTCGTCTGTGAGACTCTGCCCATCGAGTTTGTCGCCACAGGGAACACCACGCGCAAATCCATCATGCGCCTTTGCGCGGCGTGGTAGTTGTCGTATTTCTCCTGCTCGGTAGTCGCGTTCATGGCAGCGTTTACGTATGAGTCATACTCATCGTCGATGACTCCGCTCCAGTTGTTGCCGGGGTAGAAGTCGCTCTTGTAGCGGATTATCATCGCGTCGCCGAGCGGGCTTGTGTCGTTGTACAGCACCCACATCGGAGCCGCGCCGTTGCGAACCTTGTCGATATAGACGCCGAACTCAACGTTTTGCATGTCGACGATAAATCCCGCCCTGCTGAGCTGGTCCTGGGCGAGTATCGCGGGCGGCTGCCCCAGCGCGTCGTTCACGCTCCACATTGTGAACGGGCAGCCGTTGGCATAGCCGGCTTCAGCGAGCAGCTCCTTCGCCTTATCGGGGTTGTACTCGTGTTTGTAGTAATCGCGCAGCGCGTACTTGCAGGTCGGCGGCACATAGCTCCCCACGGGCGACTCCATGCCGTAGAACAGGTTCTCGATGTAGTAGTCGACGTCGATAGCGTAGAAGAACGCTTCGCGCACTTTGATGTCGTCGAAGGGCTCAAGCTGCATGTTGACCCCTATGTACAGGAGCTGCAGCACGGGGTTCATTGTCACAGGGTAGCCTTTTGCCGCGTACTCCGCCACTTTGTCCCTGTCGTACAGGCCTATCGCGTCCAGCTCGCCGTTGTCGAACGCGGCGTAGATAGTGTTCGTATCGTTGATGTACGTGCTGATTACGCGATCGATGTTCCCGGTGAACTCGCCCCACCATTCCCTGTTGCGCACGCCTTCGGTCTTTATGCCGAGCGTGCCGCCATCAAAAATGAACTGTCCGGTGCCAATCGGGTCCGTGTTGAGGCTGTCAGCGCCGTCTTTGTCGTGATGCGCCTTGCATACGATCATGCCGTAGAACATGGCGTAGCGGTTGAGCAGGTCGACGTCCCGGTTGAGCAGCGTGACCACTACGGTATAGTCGTCAGGGCATTCGATTGACGCGACGTTGGACATTGCAAGGTTGTCCGCATTGACAGAACCGACGTCGGGGTCGAGGTGGCGCTCCAGGGAGAATTTCACGTCTGCCGATGTAAATTCGCCATAGCCTTTATGCCACATCACGCCCTTGCGGAGATGGAAGGTGTAAGTCAGCCCGTCGGCGGATATATCCCAGCTCTCGGCGAGCTGCGGAGTCACGGAGCCGTCCATTTCGAGGAATACGAGGTTCTCGTAGATCATCCCCGCAAGGTCGGCGTTCATAATCCCCATGAAGAGCGCCGGGTCCCACCATGGATCCGAAAATGTCGTCACGGCATAGTATACGACTTCCGGGCCCGGAGCGGTTTCAGAGTTTGATGGTGGCGCGGGCGATCCGGGTGAAGAGGCTCCCGGCGTATTGTCGCTCTGCGACGGTACGGTGGAAGCCGAAGGTGAGCTGTCGCTGTCCCCGTCTTTGCCGCAGGAAGCGAAGAGCGTCAGGCACATTATCAGCGCCAGCAGCAGCGCGAATGACTTTTTTGCTTTCATGTCAATATCCATTCCTTTCTTTTTCTCTATGACTTCGCGTTGTAGCTCCTGAACGGGTACAAGCTCTTCAGATCCAGCGTACCCGCCGAGCGCGCGATCGCCCCGACTTTGTTCATTTGTATCGACGTCCCGTCATGCGAAATGCCGAACTCGAAACCGACGTCGCGCATAATCCTCAGGTTCATGAAGAACACGTCGGTCAGCCCGTCCCATTTCTGCTCGACGAAGGCCATGATATACACGTCGTCGCGTAGTTTGATATACTCGCAGGGGGAGCTCCAAACATAGCCGCCCGCGCGGTTGGCCGGCGAACCCGGCTCGCCGCTGTTTATGATTGTCCAGGAGTATGAGTGCGGCGCGTTGTAAATATGGATTGAACTGATGTTATCGGAATAGGTCCAGGTAAACGCTCTGCCCAGCAGCTCGTCTGTGAACCCGTGGCGGAAGATGCGCACGGGCGTGACGCCCGCAGTTTCGATAATCCCGAAATGGTAGTCGGGGTCTACGTCGTGCATATCATGCTTCGAGCCTATCTTCATCGTGATGCAGGTCGCGAGCCCGTTCTTGAAGTCCAGCGCGAGGTTTACGCAAGCGGGCGGGTTCGACCCCGACCTGTAGAAGCCGATGATGATGAGGTCTTCATCGAGCTCCATTGCGCGGTACGGTTCGGGGCTCCACCGCGTCTCGCCGCTTGCGCGGCATTCGAGCGTCGCGTCGGCTTTGAAGCGCAGCTCGAGGTCGTAGCCGTCGTCGCCCCTGAACGTGACCTCCCGGCCGGCGCAGTAGTCCGTCTCGTCCAGGACGATTTTGCAGAAGTTGTTCGACTTCTCCTTCTCGGGGTCGAAAATGTACGTGTTCCGCGAAGCGTTTGTGACTTCATCGGCAGTCAGTTGCTTTGCCATTATGCTCGGCCTGTATGTCGCCCTGGCGCCCTTGGTTGCCAAGTCCATGCGCCGCAATGCCCCGTCGGGATAACGGTCGCCTTTGTCGTTAAAGTCGTAGAACGCGGCGTAGCGCCCTATGTGCCTGCCGCGCCCCCTATACAGCGTGTGCTCGAACGCGTCGTTTTCGTCTATCCCGATGCACACTCCGATCTTGCTCATAGTGAACAGGTCGACGACTTCCACGGCCAGCCTGCCGGAAAACTCGACTTCCCCAAGCGAGTGGATGTACGAGGACTCGTTCGCTTGCAGGATATCGGAAGTAAAGGTCAGCACGTCCCCGCCGTCCGGCGTATCCAGTTCCACGACTGTTGAGAACATCGAGGAAGTATATGTGGTGAGCCTGTTCCTGCCCCTGTCTTCCTTCCACTTTATCATGCAGTTCTCGAGGCGCAGTGTAAGCTTGTTGCGCTGCTCCGGGGCGGCTTCGCCCGCAGCTTCGAAGTAGCCTGAGTAGTACTGCCTCTGCACTTCGCGATTCGTGTGCAAATCGTAGTCGAAGGGTTGCTGCATTTCGTAAAACGTCTTTGTCATGTCCGGGACCTTGCATTCGCGATCGACGAACCAGACTTCAAATACTGTCACCACCCGCGTTTTCCTGTCGAGGATGACGTTGTACCCGCGCATGGTTCCGGCCACCATGTGCGAAAAGAGCGTCAAATCCTTCAAGGAGAGCGCGCCGTAATCGCAGGGGATGGCTTCGCCGCCGTCTTCCTTGACCGTCAGCTTCGTGGCGCTGAGGAACGTGTACTCAAGCGTCGGCCCGCGAACCGGCTCAGGGTCGAGTATAATTTTCAGGGTCTTCCCTGCCATGCGATCGCACAGCTCCGTGGCACAGTCCGGCGCCTTCCTGCTTTCAACAGCTTGCCTTACTTGCTCCAGGTTTAGCTTTGTGTAGTCCAGTCGAAACATAGTATCCCTCCATTTCAGTTACACGTTTAGTTCAGCTTTCCACAGACGGACTCGGCCGCTTCAACAACCTCGCCCGCCTTTATGAGCGTCCTGCATTTCTCGATCTGCGGATACATGAGAATATCATCCCCGACTACCGGTACCCCCGCTTCCCGCACGCGGTCGTAAACCGCCTTTGTCGCCGGCGCCATCAGGCCTTCGCCTCGCAGATGCAGCGCCTGGCATACGGCGAAAAGCTCTATCGCGAGCACGCCCAGAGTATTGTCCGCGATCATTCGCGCCGTCCGCGCAGCGGTTGCGCCCATCGAAACGTGGTCTTCCTGGTTTGCCGAAGACGGTATGGAGTCCACGGAAGCCGGATGCGCGTATATCTTGTTTTCCGACACAAGGGAGGCCGCTGCGTACTGAGTTATCATAAAACCGCTGTTAAGCCCGCCATCCGGGCTGAGGAAAGCCGGCAGGCCATTGCTCAGCGCGGGGTTTACAAGCCGCTCGATACGCCGCTCGGAGACGCCGGCCAGCTCTGCCGTCGCAATGCCGAGCGTATCCAGCGCTATCGCGACGGGCTGCCCATGGAAATTACCCCCGGACAGGACTTCGTCGTCGGCGGCAAAAATGAGCGGATTATCCGTTGCGGCGTTTATCTCGTTCGTCAGGACGTTGGTTGCATAGGCGAACGCTTCCCTTGAAGCCCCGTGGATCTGCGGAATGCAGCGTATGCAGTACGCGTCCTGAACTTTGCCGGGTACCGCGGCGGCAGCGAGCTTTGAGCCTTCCAGCAGTTTTCGCAGGTTGGCAGCGACGCCTATCTGGCAGTTGTGGCCGCGCGCTTCCTGGATTTTCGGGTCGAATGCTTTCGTAATAGCGAGCTGCGCTTCGCAGCACATAGCAGCGAGGACGTCAGCCGCCCGGGCCATCTCTGTCGCGTCGTGCAACGCAAGCGCGCCTATGGCGCACATGGCTTGCGTCCCGTTTATGAGCGCGAGCCCTTCCTTTGAGGCAAGCTCTACGAGCGGTATGCCCGCCATTGCCATAGCGTCGCGCCCGCCGGTGCGGACGCCGGCATACAACGCTTCGCCTTCGCCTATCATCGGCAGCACCATGTGCGCCAGTTGTATGAGGTCGCCGGAAGCCCCCAGCGAGCCTTTTTCGGGCACTATCGGCGTCAAGCCCCTGTTGAGCATATCCAGGAGCGTTTCGAGCGTAGCTAGCCTGACTCCCGAGTAGCCCTTCGCCAGGGCGTTGACTCGCAGGAGCAGCATTGCCCTCACTGCTTCTTCGGGCAGCGGTTCGCCCGTTCCGCAGGAGTGCGACCGTATGAGGTTATATTGCAGCAGGCTCGCTTTTTCCGGCGGTATGAACGTATCCTGGAACTTGCCGAACCCGGTCGTCAGGCCGTAGATTACCGCGCCTTCCGCGAGTTTTCGCTCCACGTATTCGCGCGCTTCGCAGACTGCCTCCCCCGCTTTCGCGGACAGGGAGGCCACTTCATGCTCACGCGCGGCTCTAACGACTTGCTCTATGGTCAGATGGCCGCCGTCCAGTACAATAGGCATATGTCGTCTCCATATTCAATGGTTTGAATGAATGATAACAATTTGTCGCCTTTATGTCAACATTTACTTCGCTTTTCAACACTTTCGTGGTATACTGCCGGTATATATATTCAGGTAAGGAGCTGTTGATAAATAAGTTGAACAAAATTGCCACAGTATTTTTACCAGCAGACGAGGCGTCAAAACGCAGTAATGCTTGGAGCCTTGCAAGTTTTGACAACGAAGTAT
>WRJQ01000057.1 GCA_009778485.1 Oscillospiraceae bacterium | reverse complement strand
TTTTCGGTTAAATACAGCCAAGTATTCGCCCCCGCTGAACTTGTTCAGCGTAAACCCTGCAAAACAGGCGAAAACAATCGGCACTTATCTAATGACGCGACTTTTGTCCAAGGCTCCCCGTCAACTGTTATGCGAAAGAGAACGGCTGATTATCTATGAAAAAGAACAACCAGACCGAAACCCGCCAGAGGGGATTCGGGAGCATACTTAACAGGATAAACCTTAAACTGCGTCCAAAGCTGATCCTCATTTTCCTCGTCGTCAAGATAATACCGATTATCCTGCTGACAGCGATCGCCTGGATGCAGATTGTCTCGCTTGGGCATATACTGCGCCAGATTGCCGTGGACGACTCCACGAAAGCGCTGAATGACAGCGCGCGCGAAGGCATTGAGAGGCTGACTACCGATACGGCGTCCGCAGTCGCCGAGTTCCTGAAACAACGCGACCAGGACATCCTGCTCCTCGCCGGCCTGCCGCCGTCTTACGATACCTTGAAAGCATTCTCGGACAACCGCAACGGCGTGCTGATGAAGCGCGGCGAATGGGAACTCTCAGACGACCTGATGACATGGAAAGAGATAGACCCATACATCTACGACGGCTCGCTGGATGTCTCAACAAACAGGGAGAACGACGACGAACTGCACGGCAGCAGCTTCCTGTACAGGCCGCCGGAGTTTTTCGACCGGTACCACGAAATGGTGCCCCTGTATGACGAAGTGACGTTCATCGATAAAAACGGAATAGAGATCTTCAAATACATTAACCCGGACTCTACGAAAACGAACTACCCCATGGACCCGCAAGAGACCGACGTATCCGACCGTATGAACACCTACGTCAAAGCGGAGACGTACTTCGCCGAACTGGAGAAGCTTGAAGAGGGCGAAATATACGTTTCCGACGTTATTGGCGCTTATGTCGGAACGAACTACATAGGCATGTATACGCCCGGAGTCCTGAAAAACCTTCCGGCAATCCCGCCGACAGGCGCCCCGCACCCAAACCGCGAGGAACTTGTCAGGATCGGCAATCTGCCTGTCGACGAGTTCATCGAGGAAGCGAAGAAGCAAGCGTACGCAGGCAAAGAGAACCCGCTTGGCCGCCGTTTCGAGGGCATAGTGCGGTGGGCGACGCCTGTGACGGACGATTCGGGCGAAAAAATCGGCTACGTCACTATGGCGCTCAACCATGACCATATCATGGAGTTCGTCGACTACATAACCCCCATGAACGAGCGCTATACGGTGCTCCCGAGCGCTTTTGAGGGCAACTACGCATTTATATGGGACTACCAGTGCCGCAGCATCTGCCACCCAAGGCACCATTCCATCGTCGGATACAACCCGCTCACAGGTCAGCCGCAGGTGCCCTGGCTGGAAGGCACGGTCGAGTATGTGCGCGACTACGAGAACGGCGGCTTTTTGAAAACGGCGGACTCGCACGGGAACCTTACTGTCAAAACGCAAGTCACGGACGCCGACGGCAAGCCAAAGCCCGCTGCGGATACTCCATTCTACTATTGGTACAACAGCGGAGGAGACGCCTGGCTCGCCGCGAACAAATCATGGAACGAGCTCAGTTCCGCGCATGTCGGCATGAGCTGGGGGGACTTCCTCGACAAGTACATAGGCGACCGCGAAATACTGCCGCAGTTCGGCGAGAGGCAGGTTATGACCCCCGACGGCAAGCCGGCGACAGATAAAAACGGCAACCCGATACTGGATTATCAGTCGAGGGACAAGACTCCCGCAGCCGCGCTCACAATAGCAGGGTTCGTCGGGCTGGACGGGCGCTACCTCAACAACGCCCCGCAGTGCACCGGTTGGATGGACCTTACCGAAAACGGCGGATCGGGGTCGTTTTACATACTATGGAGCGGAATCTACAAACCGACGACGGCGGGGGCGATACCGTATTATACAGGGCAATACGACCCGGTGAATAAAGACGGCTCCAGGCGCGGGTTCGCGATGGTAACGATCGGCGCGGGCATAGAGGACTTCACGGCTCCCGCGCGCGAGACGGAAATAAGGCTGACTAACACAATCAACGACACCGTCGGCAGCAACATGCTGCAGCTTGTCGTGACGACGCTCTTCCTGATAGCGGTGGTCATACTCTTCGCAATCCTGCTCTCCTCGTACCTTACCAACAACATAACTATAATGATAAACGGCATATCGCGCTACAGGCGCGGCGAGCGGCAAGTCAGGCTGCGCACGGATATAAAAGACGAGTTCGGCACGCTGGCCCAGTCGTTTAACGATATGGCGGACAGCATAGTCGACAGCGTCAAGGACCCCCTGTCGATCATCGACATGGACTACAATATTATATATATGAACGATCCCGCGCTCGTCGTGGACGGCTACACGCTTGACCAGGTCGTCGGTATGCCGTACTTCGAGATCAGCGTATATACGAAAGGCTCGAAGTACTGCCCGATAACCTCACTTCACGAAGGCAGGGAGTCCGAAGTAATGTATATGGAGGATTCCGGGCTCTTCCTGAAAGGCGCGGCGAACTACCTCCTCGACCATGAAGGGAACAAGACCGGCTACATCATCGTGACTAACGATGTCACCGAGATCGAGGACGCAAGGCAGCGCGCGGAGCAGGCAAGCGAAGCCAAGAGCAACTTCCTGGCGAACATGAGCCACGAGATCAGGACTCCGATGAACGCCATCATTGGCATGGCGTCCATCGGTGCCAGCGCGCCTGACGCGGATAAAAAAGACTACGCGATACAGAAAATCCAGGACGCTTCGACGCATCTGCTCGGTATCATCAACGACGTGCTCGACATGTCGAAGATTGAAGCCAACAAGTTTAACCTCTCAGCTACGGAGTTCGTGTTCGAGAGGATGTTCCAAAGGACAGTCGACGTGGTCAACTTCCGCGTCGAAGAAAAGCGCCAAAAACTAACGGTGAACCTCGACCCACGCATCCCGCATACGCTCATCGGAGACGACCAGCGCCTGGGGCAAGTCATCACGAACCTCCTGACAAACGCAATCAAGTTCACCAACGAAGGGGGGACGATCCGCCTGGCAGCCAAGCTGCAAGAGGAAGTCAGCGGAATGTGCACGCTCTTCATATCGGTCAGCGACGACGGTATCGGGATCAGCCCGGAGCAGGGGGAGCGCCTCTTCAACGCATTCACCCAGGCGGAGGACAGCACGACCCGCAAGTACGGCGGCACCGGGCTGGGCCTGGTTATTTCGAAGAACATCGTGGAGATGATGGGCGGTTCGATATGGGTCGACTCCGAACTCGGAAAAGGCTCGACGTTCTCGTTCACAGTCTGCCTGATCAGGGGCAAGGACGAGGGGGTCAGGCTGCTGAGCCCGGAGCTCAACTTTGACAATATCCGCGTCCTCGCAATTGACGACGATCCGGAAGTCCTGGAATTCTTCAAAGACGCCGCTGCGCAGATTGGCATCCACTGCGACACGGCGCTGAGCGCAAAGGATACTCTTTCGCTCATCGAAGACAGCGGCCCTTACAACCTGTACTTCGTAGACTGGTATATGCCGGAGGTGGACGGCATAGAGCTTTCAAAGACTATTAACGATATGCACAATGAAAATACCATGATCATAATGATATCCGCCACCGACTGGAGCGTTATTCAAGACAGCGCCATCGCGGCGGGCATCGACAAGTTCCTGCCCAAGCCACTGTTCGTAACGGCTCTGGCAGACTGCATTAACGAATGCCTGGGCGTCCAGGCGCACGCAGACTCATCGAGCGAAGCCGCATCCGGCGACGACTTCAGCAGCCATTGCATACTGCTCGCGGAGGACGTGGAGATTAACCGCGAGATTGTCATCGCGCTGCTGGAACCGACGAAGCTCGAGATAGACTGCGCGGTCAACGGCGAGGACGCCGTAGAGAAGTTCAAAGCCGATCCGTACAAATATGACATGATCTTCATGGATCTTCAAATGCCGGTCATGGACGGGCTCACAGCGACGAGGATGATCAGAGCTTCAGGGCTGGAGCGTTGCGCTGAGATACCAATAATCGCTATGACAGCGAATGTGTTCAAAGAAGATATCGAGCACTGCTTCGAGGCCGGCATGAACGGCCACACAGGCAAGCCGCTCGATCTCGACGAAGTAACAGACATCCTAAAGAAATACCTCACGTAGGAGCGGACGTCCCCGCCCCATGCCTCCTTCGCATAGCGTCGCTTGCGACGCATTTCGAAGGGGGTGGTGCCCGCAGGCACCGGGGGTTGTCCCCACCCGCCAGGAGAATTTTATGCCATCTAAAACAGAACCCATCAGACTCAATAAAGTACTCGCAAGGGTCGACGCCCCGGCGGACTACGGACTGACAGGTCAGCAAGCGCGCGAACGCCTCGAAAACGGCTACGCGAACACCAAACCGGACTCCGCCGAGAAAAGCGTCGGACAAGTCTTCAAAGACAACATATTCACATATTTCAACCTCGTGTTCACAGTGCTCGCCGTATGCATAATCGCGGTCGGATCCTACAAGAATCTGATGTTCATGACGATTATCATGGCGAACGTTGTGATCGGCATCGTCCAGGAGCTGCGCTCCAGAAGCGCCCTATCAAAACTGACATTCATGTCGACGCCAAAAGCCGTTGTGATACGCGATGGGATGAGAGCGACAGTACCCTCGGACGAAACCGTCCTGGACGACATCGTCATATTCTCCGCAGGCAACCAAATCTATGCGGACGCCATAGTGCTGAGCGGCGAATGCCAGGCGAACGAAGCTCTCGTAACCGGCGAATCGGACGACGTATCGAAATCTGCGGGAGACGCCATGCTCTCGGGCAGCTTCATAGTATCAGGCGAATGCGTCGCCCGGCTCGACAAAGTCGGGCGCGACTCGTTCGTATCGAAACTCACGTTGGAAGCGAAAAAGACAGGCGCGAAACGAACTGCGGGTATGATGAAGTCACTAAGCAGGCTCGTCACATCGATAGGGATCATCATTTTACCGCTGGGGGCGATAATGTTCTACAGGCAGGCCTATGTCCTCGGGCTCAGCATTGTCGACGCTGTCGTCTCAACGGTAGCGGCCCTGATCGGGATGATCCCGGAAGGGCTTTACCTGCTGGTTTCGGTCGCGCTGACGGTGAGCGTCATGCGCCTGGCGAAAAAGAGGACCCTCGTGCACGAGATGGGCTGCGTCGAACTGCTGGCGCGCGTCGACGTGCTGTGCGTGGACAAGACCGGGACGATAACGGAAAACCGCATGGAAGTCAAAGGCACGGCGCTTCTGTGCCCGGACAGGTACAACTCCGCAGACATCGACATGCTCCTGACGGACTATATATGGAACATGCCTGCGGATAACGAAACCATGGTCGCGCTCCAGGCGTATTACCCGGGGCAGCCGCGCCGCCGGGCTCAGAGGATTTCCCCTTTCTCATCCTCCGTCAAATACGGCGCAGTATCCTTCCATAACGATGAATCGTATATACTCGGAGCTCCGGAGCGGATACTGCTCTCAAAATACGCGGGCTACAGGAACGAAATAGAAAGGCACTCCGCGCAGGGATACCGCGTGCTGCTCCTGGCGCTGTACGACAGGGATATCGGGCAAAAGATTGACGATTCGCGCGTAATGCCGCTGGCCCTCGTACTGCTGAGCAACCGCGTGAGGGAGGAAGCGCCCGCGACGTTCAGGTTCTTCGCGCAGCAGGGGGTCAAAATAATCGTGATCTCCGGGGATAACCCCGTTACGGTATCCCAGGTGGCCCTGGAAGCCGGCATCGAAGGCGCGGAACGCTATGTCGACGCCGCGGAACTGACGACAGACAGGCGGATACGCCGCGCCGTGGATGATTACATTGTCTTCGGCCGCGTGACCCCCGACCAGAAGCGCAAGCTGGTGCGGGCGCTCAAAAACGGAGGCCACACAGTCGCCATGACAGGCGACGGCGTCAACGACGTCCTCGCGCTCAAAGACGCCAACTGCAGCATAGCTATGGCGTCCGGCAGCGAAGTTGCGAGCCAGGTCGCGGATATCGTCTTGCTGGACTCGGATTTCTCAGCCATGCCCGCTGTCGTCATGGAAGGCCGCCGGGTGATAAATAATATTGAAAGATCTTCAGCGCTTTTCCTGACGAAGAACATTTTCTCGTTCATGCTGGCAATCATCACAATGGCTCTTGCAATGCCGTACCCTCTCTCCCCGTCTCAATTGTCTTTGTTTAACGGCCTCCTGATCGGAGCGCCGTCGTTCGTGCTCGCGCTGGAGCCGAACAGCAGGCTGGTCAGAGGTAAATTCCTGCTTAACGTAGTCCTCAGCGCGCTGCCTGCGGGGCTGACCGACTTTGGCGCGCTTATCATCCTTGTCGCGATATGCCCCAAGCTGGATATCCCTGCAGATCAAATGTCAACTATGGCTCTGATCATACTTGCGTTTATAGGGTTCCTGATGCTGTATAAACTAAGCCGCCCGCTTAACACGCTGCGGACGGGGCTGATAATCGCGATGATAGTCGGGTTCGTACTTGGCGGGGTGATACTGAGCGGCTTATTCACGCTCGTGCCCTTGTCGTGGAAGTGCATCTGGATAGTCGTCGCTTTCTGCGCGGCGAGCGTCCCCGTCATGCTGGCGCTGACGCTTATTATACCTCAAAACCGCGCCGGCGCTACAACAAAGAAAAGACCGCAACCTGTTGACGAATAAGGAGGCAAGCATCATGACCACACAAGATATGGTGAACAACGCAGTCAATATGGCAAAACGCGTCCAGGCGCGCGACGACCTGTGCTCCCGCTCGGCCATGTACGGGCTGCAGTCCGTGTTCGACTTCATACCGGACTCATTCGTTAAAGCATCCGCATCGCTCGCGGGCGGCTGCGGATCAGCCTCAGGGTCGTGCGGCGCATACGCAAGCTGCCTGCTTGCGGTTGGGCTGAAGTACAACTCCACCATTAGCGAAGAACTTGACGATCCCTCCGTATTCATGGCAAAAACGGCAGCGGCGTTCAATGAGTACCGGGAGCGATTTCGCGCAGAGTGGGGCACGACCCTATGCCCGGAGATCCAGGAGCAGCTATTCGGAAGGGCATATAAGTTGTATGAACCTGATGAAGTCAAGGAGTACCTGGAACTGGAAGGCCACGCGGAAAAGTGCGCGCAGGTAGTCGGCTCGGCTGTGAAGATTGCAGCAGAGATGCTGCTGTCGCTGTGAGATGTTCAACATGAGCTATGATTTCGAGAATGTGATAGACCGCTCAAAGCTCGGGTCGAGCAAGTGGCTCGAGATGCTCCGGGACGACCCCGACATACCCGAAGGCATTGTGCCCTTATCCGTCGCCGACATGGAACTCAAGAACGCCCCTGAGATAATGGAAGGCCTGCGCGAGTACCTGGATCACGACAAGACTACGCTCGGGTACACGACATTTACCGACAGCTATAACGACGCAGTAGCCGGCTGGATGAAGTCCAGGCACGGATGGGACGTCGATATGCAGTGGAATATCACAACTCCCGGGGTCGTAAACGCGTTTTTCAACGCCGTCCGCGCCTTTACCGAGCCGGGCGACGGCGTTATTATCTTTACTCCCGTCTATTATCCTTTTATGATGGCAGCCGAAAGCAACGGGCGCGCCATAGTCGACGTCCCGCTTAAGGCTGTGAGCATGCGCTACGAAATCGACTGGGAAGGGTTTGAAGAAGCGGCTGCCGCGCCAAAGAACAAGTTGCTGCTGTTTTGCAGCCCGCATAATCCCGTTGGGCGCGTTTGGCTGCCGGAGGAGCTCAAGCGCCTGTCAAGTATCTGTATCGAGAACGACGTGCTTATGCTCTCAGACGAGATTCATAACGATCTCATCATGCCGGGGTACAAGCACACAGTCTACGCGCTGCTGTCGGAGGACGCGAAGCAAAACTGCATCATCTGCACTTCGCCGTCGAAGACTTTCTCTCTGGCAGGTTTGCAGACCTCCAATATTTTTATCCCAAACGAGAAGCTGCGCGGTACAATGCGCAAAGAGATGATGCGAAGCGCGGTTTTTTCACTCAATGCGATCGGGTACAAGGCCTGCGAGCTGGCGTACACGAAGTGCGAGGGTTGGCTCAATCAGGTCATCGAACTTATAGACCGCAACGCAAAGTATGTCGAATCGTTCATGGCCGCCAACATACCGCAGATAAAAGTCTTCCCCCTGGAAGGTACATATCTGCAGTGGTGGGACTGCCGCGAGCTTTTCGGCGACCATCTTGAGATGGAGCGTTTCATGCGCAGGAAAGCTTATCTCTACTTCGACGAGGGGTACTTTTTCGGCGAGACCGGCAAGGGCTTCGAGCGCATCAACCTCGCGTGCCCGGAGTCAACCCTGCGCGACGCCCTGGACAGGCTCCACCACGCCCTGCAAGGTCGGTAGTTACTTGTTACTATTCAGTGCCACCTTAGTTCGGCCGTTACATCACGTTCCTTTCGCTCGAATGCGCATCCATGCGCATACTCGCGCGCTCCGGCATCCA
>WRJQ01000056.1 GCA_009778485.1 Oscillospiraceae bacterium | reverse complement strand
GTTCGGTCGCGCCGAGTACGCTTCCGGCTGCTACTGCTCCGGATGCTCCGCCCAGCGCGGCTTGTGTCCCTGCGCTCATTCCCGGCCCTGCTGCCTGGTCAGGCTGCTGCCCTCTTTGGATGCTTGCCTGGGCTGTGACGCCTGTGGCGCTGCCTGCCGTGTTAGCGGAGACGCTGCCGGGGGTCTGCGCTGATGCCGGTTCTTGCGCGGCAACATCCGGGCCTACTTTCTGCGAGCCTGCGACAAGCGGTGTGTCAGTTCCGAGGGGCGCGGCTGCGTCCGTTGCTGCAGCGCCTCCTGCCTGTTCGGGCGCGGCGTAGTAGTTGTTTGTGACGGAGTTGTCCGTGTTGTTTATAGTCGTCGCCGGCGCCGGCTGCGGAGTTGCCCCTCCGGCAGCCGCAGCTCCGACTCCTGCCGCTGCCCCGCCTGCTGCTCCTCCAACGGAGGCTACGACGACGGGGTTTTTGTAGAAGTCGCGGTTGTGTGCTTTCATTGCGTCGACTTTTTTTACCTGGCGAGTCTCCACGCCGCCATAGTTTTCGACATTCTTTATCAGCAGCTCGCCCGCTGTGTTGAGTATGGCCCTGGACTCTCCAAGCTGCGAGTTCATTTTTCGCAGATTGTCGCGTATTGGCGCGAGCATGTTGTCGTTGCCGAGTTTGCTTCTTATGGCTTCGACCCTGCTTGCGTACTCGTCGACCATTTTCGCGACGGCTTTCATTTCTTCCCCCTGCTGGCGGAGCACTTTGTAGGATACTTTGTAAACAGCCATGTTTATGACCATTCCTTTCCCGGACTTTTCAAACTTATCGAGCCCCGGCCGCGTTCTGCGGACACCGGGCAGTTTTTTGCATGCTTGGTCTGCAAGTAACTCATTATCTCATTTTGTTCTCCGGCAGTTTGTGCATTTTAGACGCTTCGCTCTGGACGGCTTTTTCGTTGCGTTCATATGCGTCGGCGGAGTCGTACAGCGCGTTGACCATGCGTCCGAGCGTTTCCAGCCCTTCGTTGCATTTATTCAGGAGCTGCTGAAAGCTTGCGTTGAATGAGTCTGATGCCGCGCCGGTCCAGATGCCTTTGAGCGAGTCGACCTGCCCTTTTGAGCTGTACAGGCTGGTGCGGTATGATGTATGGCACTTGCCAATTTCGTCGGCGTACTTGCGCAGTTCCGCCGGGTTTACTACGATTTCTTCACTAGCCATGTTCACATTACCCTTTCGCCATTTTTGCTTTTATCGCGTCTGCTGCCGCGGTGTCTGCTTTGCCATAGGTCGTCGATACGGTCGCGAGGGTTGCTGAGCAGCCTTTGATTGCCTCTGCCATAAGCGCGAAATCGCGCGCGTTCTCCGAGTAGGCCCGCAGATAGGCTTGCGCGCCTTCGCCGGCCCAGATTTTCTGCAAGGCCGCTACGTTCTCGTCCAGCTTTTTCTTGTTTGCAGTCATCGTGGCGTAGATTTTGTCCAGTTCGGATGAAGCGGTCTTCATCTTTTGAAGATTCACTGTACTTTTTGCCATATTTTATAATCCCTTTCCTTTTGGTGTCGCTGCACGGCACTGGCAGTGCCGGCGCCTGACTTGCGCTATGCAGCCGGAGGTCGAACTCAAGTCGCCTGTCGACTGCTTAACCCTTGGCGCCCGCCCGTTCGGCGGCCTGCCTCGCCGCTTCGTCAGCGGCTTTCATCTTCTTTGCTGTGGCGCGCAGAAATTCAGCGGTGTCGCGGATATATTTCGCTTTCTTTTGCATGTCTTCGCGGACGCCGGTAACATACTTTTTGTAAGCTGCCGCTGCTTCGCCGGTCCATGCTGCTTCGATGTTGTCGCCGACTTCGCTGAGTTTTTTGCAGCACCGGTTTTGTATGTCGCTCGCCAGTTCGTCCAGCAGCTTTGCTTGCGCGATTGTCTGGTTGTAATTGAAGTTTATCGCCACAGGTATAGCCCTTCCCTTCCTCTTTACTTCGCGGGGAGCCTTGGAAAAATAGGTAAGTTCCGATTATTTTCGCCTGTCATCACCGCATGGGGCTGTCGAACTTGAGCGATTTGCCTGTCTCCTGTACAGACTTTTCTGTTTTGTCGTAGATGCCCGCGAGTTCGTGCAGCGTCGCTTTATATCCCCCGAGCGTGCGCAGCAGGTTGCCTGCGCTTTTTTGCACGGCGTCTACTGTGTTCTTTATGTTATCTGAGGTATCGCCCTGCCATGCGCCGCGCAGCCCTTGGGTTACCTTTCCCCATTCAGAAAAGCAGGTCTCAAGTTCCCCGGTTGTCTTACTTATCGAGTCCGCAGTCGCTACGAATAGTTGCGTATCGATCTTTGTGTCGGTTCCGTTCGCCATTGTAATTATAACTCCTTTCCTGCATGTTTCGGTTCGCGTTTTCCCCCGGGTAACGCGAGCTCAAACTCCCGTCATCGCAGCGAGCTGACGCCGGCTTTGATCTCGCTTTCGGTCTTTTCGAACTCGGTAGCGGATTCTATGAGGCCCGCCGCTACTTCGCGCAGTTGCGCGATCATTTCCTCCATGGCGTCGCTGTCTTTTCGGAAGTTGTCCATGAAGCCGGCCTTTACGTCGGAAACCCAGCCTTTATCAAGGTTGGCGACGGCGTCTTTGAACTTGCCGACGCAGCCGCTGACCCTGCCGATTATTTCATCCATCTGCTTGGCTGCGGCTTTTATTTTCTCGGAGTCTATGTTACTGATGTCCGGCATTTTTCGCTACGCCTCCTTCAAAGCAAAATGATTGTGTCGCCGCTTTTTACGCCGACTTCGCCCAGGATTTCGCCATCTTGCAGCAGGCCTTCGAGCGCTTGCGAGCAGAACAGCACCTGCGCCGGGTCGGCGAATATCTCGCGGCCTTCCACGGCGGATATTTGCGAGATAAATTGGTTTTTCACTTTGCCGACGGTCATAGCGCTGTCGGCTGAGAACTCATATGTCCGCGCGACTCCGGGCGCCTGGACGTCGAGATATATCTTGCTCATTGCTTATAGCACCTCTTTCAGATTACTCCCGGAGTGATGATTTTTACAGCCACTCCGTTGCCGTCGTCGGCGTAGCCTGTTCCTGCGGGGAGTTGCCGCACGCTGTCGGCCGCAGACATCTCAAAGCGCAGGATGCTTTGCTGGTCAAACATGCCGCCCAGGTGGATGCCTCTGTTCCAGCCTGCCCATGTGCGCATAGCGGCGTAGCGGGCCATATCGGAATAGTCGTCGGGTGTGACTGCGGCGAAGAACTGGATTTTATGCTCGCGGCCTTTTTCAAGGGCGACTTCGAGGAAGCCGCTCATATCCATATCCGGGCTGTACACGGCTGTCATGAAAGCGGACATGTCGTTGATGACGAATACTATGCGCCTATAGCCGCTCATCGCTTCTTTCACATCCCGGCTCTCGTCGCGCGCGTCGTTTACGGCGCCGTTACGTCCGGAGAACTCCGGGACCATCACGCTCTCCATCAGGTCGAACAGCTCCGGCTCGTTTCTTACGACAGCGTCGAATATGCCGCCGTCTCCGGGCGCGGACGCCCAGGATGCAAGATCGCCGCCCTCGCCGTCGCCGTCAAAGAGGTACACCAGCGCTCCCTTGGACTTGGCCTGCATGGCGAGGAACGCGAGCAGGTTCGTTTTGCCTGTCCGCCCCGCGCCGCCTACCGTGTAGCAGAACTCTTCGTCCAGCGAGACCGCCGCCAGCTTTCCGTCGTCAACGCGGAGCCCTAGGGCAAGCTCGTCGTCCGCAAGCGCTTGGTAGTCATTCCTTCCTGTTACATCCTCCGCGCTGAGGCTTTCCGGAGAATCGCCCAGCTTCCTCACTCCCTCGCCGGGCGCGGGTACTATGTCCGCAAAGCGGCGGCGCAGAGTTTGCGCGAGCGATGTCCCGGGTTCCTCGCGCACGCACAGGGCTGTCTGGAACTCCACCGGCGCCGGGGCTTTTATCAGGCCGCGTCCCGGTATGCGGCCCTCGGGTACGATCTCGGTGCGGTCGCCGATGACTGCTTCATATTCGTACCTGTCGGGCATCTGCAGCGCGATCCCTGCGGTGATGTTCTGGCGGATACGGCTGCGCAGTTCGCCGGAGTTGTTCATGCTGAGTATCAGGTAGATGCCGTAACTGGCGGCTTCGCGGGACAGCGAGGCAAGCACGTCTTCATACTGGTCGTAGCTCTCGGTAAAGGCGACATAGTTGTCAATGAAGAAGAGTATCGCAGGGCAGTCGTCTTTCTGAGTCACATACTCCCGGAAGGAGCCTACCCCCTGGCCCGAAAACTCGCTTTTCCTTTGCGCGAGCATATTTTGAAGCAGGTCGAACACTTCCCCTATCTTCTCATCGTCCCCTTCGAACAGCACGCCGCCCACATGCGGCAGGCTGCCGAACACGGCCATAGTGCGGCTGGAAAAGTCCGCTATGTAGATGTTGACTTTATCGGCCGGGTATCTCGTAATCGCGCCGTAGATTATCGTCTGCATGAGCGTCGTCCTGCCGGAGCCGCCCGCGCCGCAGATGAGCAGATGCCCGTCGCTCAGGAAGTCTACCGCGACCGGGTAGCGGTTCTGCCCTTCGGGATTATCCGCCAGGCCGATGGGGAGCAGCAAAGAGAAGCCCTCGGGCGCGGCGATTTCTTCCAGTTCGTCCAGATAAATCGACTGCGGGAGCGGCGGCATCCATATTTGCTTGATGGCGGGGATGCTGTTTTCCTCCGCCAGGCTTGCGGCGTATCTCACGATGGCGTCCAGTTGCGTCATCTTTACGATGTTATCGGATTTCTTCTGCGATTTCTGCTTTGGCACGCCGTTCCTGCCGATCAGGTTCAGATGTTCAACCTTCATATTCTTATCATCGGCAAAGGGAACGTCCGGCTCGTATTCCGCGCCTGACCAGCCTGATTGGAACTCTTCGAAGATCTCATCGCTGCCGACCTGGAAGTAGCCCCTGCCGGTGCCGGTGATGAACGCGGCGTCGGGGCGTTTAAGCATCTCGTTCGAGTCCTGCTTGTCCGCGACACGCAGGCACAGGCGGAACCGTGTGTTCGACCAGATCTCGTCGTCGACGACGCCTGATGGTTTTTGCGTGGCAAGGATGAGGTTGACTCCGAGCGAGCGCCCGACGCGCGCGGCGGATACAAGCGCGCGCACGAACTCGGGCTGTTCTTTCTTCAGTTCCGCGAACTCATCGGCGATGATAAGCAGATGCGGCATTGGTTCCGACGCGGCTCCGGAGCGGTAGAGTTCGATGTACGCGTCTATGTGCTTGACTTTATGTTCGTTGAAGACGCGCTGGCGGTTCTTTATTTCGGCATTGATTGACAGCAGGGCGCGGTTTGTGGCGTTGCCGCCCAGGTTCGTTATGACCCCTGATAGGTGCGGCAGTCCGAGGAAGCTTTGCGCCATTCCGCCGCCTTTGTAGTCGATAAGTATGAACGCGACTTCATGCGGATGGTAATTCACCGCAAGCGAGAGGATATAGCTTTGCAGGGTCTCCGACTTACCGGAACCGGTCGTGCCTGCCACAAGCCCGTGCGGGCCGTGGTACTTCTCGTGTATGTCGAGGTAGAGCGGCTGGTTGCCGGATTTGTACCCGACCATGGAGCGCATGCTTTCATAAGTCCTGTTGTCGAGCCAGTTGTGGAGCATATCCAGGTCTTCCACGCGCGAGGTCTTGTACATATCGAGGAACGTGAGCATCTCGGGGATCGCGGATGATACGTTCATCTCACGCACCCTGTAGCCGGACAGCTTGCGGGCGTAAGCGCTTATGAGCCCTTGCGCGACGGCGTCGAAAGCAACTCCGGCGAGCGGCGGGAACGCGCCTGTGGTGCTGTAGAATCCCTTTCGATCATCATCGTCGCGGATGATAGCCGTGCAGCCGGACGGCAGTTTGTCGGTGGAGTCGACCATGTATACTACCGTCAGCCCGAGTTCCGGGGTGGGGTTCGTGAGGTATTTCGCGATTGGCTCGCTCTCGACAAGCGACCAGTCAGCGACAAGCACGATGTAATGGGGGAGCGGCTTCCCTTCGGACTCGACGCCATCCCGGCTCTCAAGCCTGTCGCGAATGACGCCGCTCAGGTGGTACATCACATCGCCGACCGTGTTTTTGTCATTGGCTATAAGGCGCAAGCTGCCGTCGGGCGTCCAGACGTGCGGCAGGAATCTGAAGTAATCCCACTCGTCCGCTTCCCGCATGGGGTAGACGCAGCACATGCGCGCTTCCGTATATGGATGCAAGCCTGTGATCTGCACCGTGAGCAGCCTTCCGAGGTTCAGCGCCACGCTGCGGTTTTTGCTAACGATCCCGACCATGTTGTTTTCAAACAGCGATAGCCCGACCGGGACGCCGGCAAGCATCGACATCATGCCTTTTATCTCGTCGACCTTGTCGTTGAGCGGGTCGCGCACCGCCATGATCTGTTCCTTCGCGACTTCGACCTTGTTGGGCGACGGCACATTGCCGAGGCCCAGGCGTACTGTCAGGAAATCGTCGTGCGACGCGCTTTTTTCCCACAGGCGCGTGTATTCGTTCATGCAGTACGATATGACCTCTTCGGAAGAGGGCAGCATTCGCATAAGGACTCCCCGGTTGTACTCGAGCCTCTGCCTCAACTGCTCGGCGATCTTTGCGATGTAGCTTGTGTACATCGTCACGCGTGCCGTCTCTGTTTCCTCTTCTTCCTTTTTCTGATAGCGGATGTTCAGCAGCGCCCACATTGCTCCGAGTATCGCCGCGCCGACCGACATGATGAGCCCGCCCGCGACCGAGCCTTCGCCGCCCATCATAAATACTCCGGCTACCATTGGGATCATCATGGTGAACGCAGGGCCGATGGTGAATATTATCGGCTGGCGTTTCTGCTCGTTTTTCTGCGGCGCTTTTTCGACTGTGAATGTGTCGTCGTTTAGTTTTTCCAGGTTCCTGGGCGCGCGCAGGAAGTAGGTCTCTTCCGCTTCAAAGTCGTCGCTTCCTTCTTCAGTATAGCTTGAAGTTATATGGATCGATTTGAGCCTCGACTCGTCGACGGCGCATGCGCCTTTCGGGTTGTTAATGGCAAGGACGTTTCCCAGGTATACGATTTTGAGGCCGATTATGTATACTACGTCGCCGTACATAAGCCTCTTCTCGCCCGTCAGCAAGCGGCCGTTTACGAAAGTGCCGTTGACGCTGCCCAAGTCCCTCACGATGGCGGCGCCGCCGTTGCTTATTATCTCTGCGTGGTTCGGCGAGCAAAACTGGTTGCCGTAGCGGACGATGTTTCCTTCCGCGCTGCCTATCCTCACTGCGGGGCAGGCTGCGAAGTCAAGCAGATATTTCCCGAAATGCGAGTTCCCCTCGCCGGCTTCGTCTACTGTCATGGAAAAAACCGTCTCGGTGCCGCGGAGCTGGCAGTTGACGAGCAGTCCCGGCTGCAGCTCAGCGGACTTGATCGGCAATTCGTCCTGCGTGATCACGAACTGGTTGCTGTCGCTCATCGTCCACACGCCGTCCCAGACCGCGAGCGGCAGCGTGATGTCATCCCGCCAGCCGCTGATGTGCGGCCTCACATCGACCGGATGCGTCTTGTTATTGGCGGCCGGCAGGTATATTTCCTGAAAACCGTTTTCAAATATAGTGGTAAGAATCAGGCTCATGCAGTCTACCCCCCTCTGCTCAGACGTCGCTGCGGGAGTTGCGGAATCTCGTGAAAAGCTCCATGTACTCGTTCATCTGATCCGCGAGGCAGTCGACGACGACCGCATAGAAATAGTGTTCATCGTTGCGGATGTTTCTCCAGCCTTTGACAACGGCGCACATATAGCGGGTCTCGCCGTCTTTGTTATAGGTCAGTTTGAAGTAAGCCATGGACTCGCTGTCGAGATACTTGTCGTCCGTGACAGCTATGCCGCCGGGCGTGTTCTCCCTGACCGATTGCAGCAGGGAGTCTTTCGTCGCTACGATGTCGCTGACGTTATAGCCGCCATCAACGATCGGGTACTGGTTGAGCGTGATGATGGTAAAGAATGCCGAGTTATCCATCGAGCTCAGTTCGATAGCGTCGTCGTACTTTTCGGAGACATACAGCTCCGACGTCGGGTAGCCCATTCCAAGCCCGAGCGTTTCCACGATAGCTATGGAGTCGAATGTCTTGTCAGGGTCCAGCGTCCAGTAGCTCGCTGCGCTGCTGCTTTCCGAGCCTCTGATATACTCGTCGTTATAACTGTCGACAAGCGTGTACTCATCAGTGATGTCAAGCACATACGGGCTGTTGGCCCCGTACAGCTCGCCATATATGCGCACGGTGCTCCCGTCGATGACGTAATCCCACGTTTCCGTTTGATCGGAGTCGCTGTAGTAGACTTCCATGGTGCCGTCGCTATAGAACCACATACTGTCGTCGTCCCTGTCGCCGGCCAGATAGAAGAAGCTTCCGGTGATATCATACGCGGGCGCGGCGGGCTGTGCCGCGCTCTGCCTCGGCACGCTGTAGTAATACACGCCTTCATCGGATACCAGCGTCTGATCATCCTCAATCGCCATGACGAGAGTGACCTCTCCCCCCTCGACCTCGACGTCAATCCATATGAAGTCGCCTTGTACCCTGAAGTATCCTTCGATCGTTTCATCGTTGTATGCAGTATATATGTCGATCGAGCCGTCGTTGTAGAAGTAGACGTTGTCGCCATACTCGTCTCCATCTGCGTAGTAGTAGCCGTGGATATCGAATTCCGTCTGCGCGCCGCCCGTCGGCGATGTCGTTGGAGTAGTCGTTGGCGGGGTCGACTGCGTTACGGTTTCGGAAGGTATCACAGGCGACTGTATGGCGGGAGAGGGGTCGTCTTTTCCGCCCAGGACGATGATAAGCACCACGACGAGGATTATCACCAGCGCGGCGCCTCCGCCAATAATTGCCAACATCTTCTTGTTTTTAAGCAAACCGCCGCCGCTCTGCGGGCTTGCGGGTGGCCGCTGGCCCTGCGGAGCTTGCGGGCCTTGCGGGCCTTGCGGGCCGGGGGCATAAGCGCCGGGGCTGCCCTGTGGCGGGGCATTCCATTGTGGCGGGGGGCCCCCCCCCCGTGGGGCGCCCCCCCGGCCCGGGGGCAGCGCGGAACTGACCCAAATGGCGGGCGACACCGCCAGCCGTTCCATGCGCATCCTGCTCCAGAAAATTTATCCCCTGCAGGTGATCGCCGCGCTTTCCCCCCTGCTGGGGCTGCTGGGCACCGTGGTGGGGATGATTTTGGCCTTCGAAAAGGTTTCCGGCGCAGGGTCGCTTGGCAATGCCGCCATTTTGGCCGATGACATCTCCCTGGCCCTCATGACCACCATGGCCGGCTTGTGCATCGCGGTGCCCATGCTGGTTTGCTACCATATATTCCGGTCGCGCATCGTGCGCCATTCGGTTCTGCTGGAATCAGAAGTGAACCGCCTGATGGCGAAATGGTTTTTGGCGCCGGACCGGAAAAAGGCCTGATCATCGCCGTCTTGGCCGGACCCCCCCTTTTTCCGCCTTTCCGAGGGACCCTTGCCCCATGCGCTGCGAAATCGATGATGAAGCCGTTTCCTTGGACATGACGCCTATCATAGATTGCGTCTTCCTGCTGCTCATATTCTTCCTGGTGGCCACCACCATGAAGAAAATCGACCATGAAATGCCCATTGAGCTTCCCGAAGTAGCCCAAAACGTCCTCCTGGAAGTCCAGCAGCCGGACGAGTGGCACATCATCGGCGTGACGGCGGAAGGCGAATATTGGCTGGACGGGCGCGTGGTGGGGCAAGGCATGCTGCATGACGAAATACGCGGGCTGTCGGGCATCGACCCCGCCATCAAGATACGTGTGGATGTGGATCGAGCCGCGCCCTTCAGGGATGCGATGATGGTCCTGGAGCTGCTCCGGTTTGAACGCATGCTGAATGTGAGCCTGCATGTCAAAAAACGGACTCGTTGACGGGCCGGCCCCCGGCATGCCGGAATCCCCCGCGACAGGCGGGCGCCTGGCGGCCTGCCCCCAGGCGGCGGCGGGGCCCGCGGGGTAGAAGACCTCGTCGGGCGGGCCGGGGACCGCCATCCGGAAAGAATCAGC
>WRJQ01000055.1 GCA_009778485.1 Oscillospiraceae bacterium | reverse complement strand
GCAGGCTTCGATTCGATAAACAAGGTAATCATGTGGAGCGCTCGCGAATTGACGCATGGATGCGTCATTGAGCGATAGAAATGAAATGTAACGCCTGGAGGTAGTGGGTACCTGAACAGACACAAGTAGAAGACGGCAAGGAAGGGGATGTATTCATTTGAGCAGAAAGATTATTGCTTCGTTTCTTGTTATTATGCTGGCGCTTGCTGCGGCCGGCTGCGGAAACGGTGCCGAATCAGCCTCCGAGAGCGCCGGCGAAACCGCAGCGATATCGTCGGAACAGACGCAGGAGCAGACCGCACAGGAATCTGACAAGCCTTCAGGGGACGACAGCGCGCAGCCTTCGGGAGACGTCAGCGGAGAAGACAGCAAGGCGCAAACGGCTCCGCCAACGCAGAGCCCCTCAAGCCAGCCGCCCGGCACGACGGATTCTGCGCCGCCGCAACCTATCGAGTCGGGCGAAGCGTCAGACAACGAAACGAAGGACACGCCCTCCGAGACTCCGCAGGGTTCCGCAAGCGGCGAGCCCTCCGAGACTCCGCCCGCGCAACAGACCACTCCCGGACAGGAAACGCAGCAAGAGACAGACAGCCCCGGGCAGCAGCAAACGCCGCCTTCGCAGTCCCCCGACGCGACCCCGTCTGAAACTCCTTCCGATACGCAAACCGCTCAGCCGACGCAGAGCGCTCAACCGACGATTACCCCGCCTTCTGCTACACAGCCGGCAGATAACGGCGAGGCGATAATCGGAGCGTGGAAACCGTACGGAAACCTGCCTTCCATGAGCGAGCAAGAGCAACTGATAGCTGCGGCATTTATGGATACTATGTGGATATTCAGCGCCGACAGCACTTTCCGGCTGATCCTGCCGAGCTCATTGAGCGAAATCTTCAACGAGCAAAGCAGTTCCGAAGCGCTTTTCAACATGACCAACGGTACATGGGCCTTTATAGGCCCCGGAACGGACGGGAACGCGAGATACTCATTGACTGTACCCGCGTTCGCGGAGTTCGGCGTCCCCTCGATTGGCCTAAAGATAGTAAACGGCTTCATCGTTTTGGGCGACTCCGACGATTTTTCGGAGTTTGCCGAAGTTCGCCTGAAGAAGATCGATTGACGCGCTTTCGCTGCCGACAGGCGGCTACTGCTCCGTCTCATTAGGGTTCGAATCCCGCCCCCCTTAGCCAAAACAAATCTGTATCCTGCGAAAATAGCGAGAATGAGTATAAAACGAGAATATCGCATCCGGTATCAAGGATATCGTCAATCTTTTGCCTGCCGCGCAGGTCAATCGCTTCGACGCTCGCGTAGTTCGCCGCCAGAAACGGCGCGAAACAATTCCCGTAGCTGTCCTTTATGATCGCGATCGCGCCGCTGCCGCCGCCGCCTTCTATATGCGTGTACCCGTTAATACCGTGCAGAAACGCGCCGTATTTATCGATGGATTCGAGTTTTTCGTACGCCATGAGGCTGTCTTCCTGCATGAAAGCAGTCCCATCCGGCGCGCGCCTCTCGATTGAGATTGTATACGGATAATCATAGTAGACCAGCTCATCTGCCCGGACGAATGCATTCAGGGCTTTCGCGTAGTCTGTTCCCAGGAAACCTCCCACCACCTGTTTCAGGTGCTCCGGCGGCGGCGAGGCTGCGAGACCCGCAGCTTCGCAGTATGCTATATACGCAAGCTGTGCGCCGACATCCGTCGTCCAGTGGTGGTCCGTCCGGTAGTATACCTGCAAGCCCGAGCCTGCCGCTTCCCGGAAGCTTTCCCTCAGGTCTATCACGTTTATCCCGGACTCCTTGAACATGCCGTACACCGCGTCGATCGCAGCATTCTCGTCGAACCTCGGAGGGTCGCAGCGAAGCAGATCCTCCAGGACATTCGACGCAGACGGCACGAGCATAGCGTACACCCTGCCCGGGTAGCGCTCCCCCAGCGCGCAGACAGCGCGCGCGTTCGTCTGCACAAGCGGTTGGAGCGATGCTGCGTCTGCGGCGGTCTTTGACATCAGGTAGCCCTCGCCGGCGAGCCAGACTCCGCCTAACTCAACTTTTTGAAGGCTTTGCTCGAACAGGCTGTGCATTTTAAGCCAGGTTCCGCGCATGACGAACTGTTCGCGGACATACTCTCCGTACTCAGCAGTCCAGCGGTTTTCGATGAGCGCTTCGGCGCGCAGCGCAGGCGGCTGCTTTAGCGCTCTGTTCTCGATCTCCGACATCTCGGCGTCGGGTATAAGAAGGTCGGCGATCGTCAGCGCTGCCAGAAGGAGCCCGAACAGTATTGCGCAGGGGTATCTAAAAACCTTGGACAGTCTCATCGCTTGCCTCCTTTGCTAGAAATTAAAGTACAGGAAGGGTTTATATCCCCCGGCTACCATGTATGATACGCAGATGATAAGCAGGGCAGCAGTCATGCCGGCGCGAACCCAGGCGCGGTGTTTGACTTTATCGTACAGCATGGCAGGTACGCCGCAGGAAAAGAACGCTGCCACCGCGAGTATACCTGCGTAGTTACGCGCGAAGTATAGCGCGCCTGTACCTCCCCCCGGCGCAAACAACGCCCGAAACAAAGCGCCGAGCCCAACGCCCGGGTCTCCTGCGGCGAAAATCGCCCAACCCACGCACACCACCGCAAGAGTATATATGCGCGGCCATACGCGGCCTTTGTCCAACGCCTTTGACAGGAACAGTTTTTCCGCTGACAGGAACAGGAAATAGTATAAGCCCCAAATTAGGAAGTTCCAGCCGGCGCCGTGCCAGAAACCTGTGAGCAGCCAGACGATCGCGAGGTTCACAATCTGCCTCGGCAGGCCTTTCCTGTTACCTCCGAGAGGCTGATAAACATACTCCCTGAACCATGATGAGAGCGTTATATGCCAGCGGCGCCAAAACTCCGTGATCGACCGGCTCATGTACGGCTGGTCAAAGTTTGAAGGGAAATCGAACCCGAGGATCTTCCCGAGGCCGATTGCCATCAGCGAGTAGCCGGAAAAGTCGTTATATATATAAAGAGCGTACGCCACGACGCCCAGCCATGCAAGCGGCGCCGACGCGTTCGCGATGCCTACCCCTTCCGTCACGAGTTTGCCTCCGCTGTACGCGCCGACAATATCTGTCCACAGCATATTGACGCCGTCTGCAAGCAGAACTTTTTTTGCGAGGCCGAAGACGAACAGCGACGCGCCTTCGTCGAAACGCTGCAGCGTTACGCGCCCCTCCGGCCGGCGCAGGCGGGCACTTACGTCTGTGTATCGGACGATTGGGCCGGCGATGAGCTGAGGGAACATTGCGACGTATGCTCCGAAGTTCACGATGTTGCTTTCGTGCTGCACTGTTCGCCTGTACACGTCGATTGAGTAGCTCATCGATTGAAACGTATAAAAACTGATACCCAGCGGGAGCGTTGCGGCTGCAGCAACCGATATGCCGGTCCCGAACAGCCTGTTCGCATTTTCCGCGAAGAACCCTGCGTATTTGAAGTACAGAAGCATGGAGAGGCTTCCGGCAATTGCCACAGCGAGGTACAGCTTTCGGGCTTTGCCTCCGGAGCGGCCTATTAACAGCCCGCATATATAATTGATGAGTATCACGGCCGCCATTATCCACAGGTACTTGACTTCGCCCCAACTGTAAAAGACAAGGCTGCAGACGAGCAGCGTCAGGTTCTTGAGTTTCTTTGGGCTTATGAAGTAAAGCAGCAGGGCTGCGGGTAAGAAGCGAAACAGGAAGACTATACTGCTAAACAGCATGAGTACTGGTACTCCATTCTTGCAGATCGAGCTTCTGTCGCTCATTTTATACGCACAATTGTGGCCTGTAAAGCCTAAATCTTACATATAAGGAGAGTTGACCATCATGGAAAAGCTGAAATACCCGCATTTGTTCTCGCCAATCACCCTCGCGGGCACTCTATTTAAAAACAGGATATTCGCTTCGCCGACCGGAACAGCGTATATGTCGTCACAGCACTACCCGATCCAGGAAACGAATGCGTACTACGAACGCAAAGCAATTGGCGGCGCGGCCTCTGTATGCGTGGGCGACGCCGTCGTCTGCTCAAAACACGGCCGCTTCAACAACGGGCATATTGTACTCGACGACCCGGGCGCGCTGTCGTCGCTGAGCAGGCTCTCGGACGCTATCACGCGCCATGGCGCCGTAGCATCGATTGAACTGTCGCACAGCGGGAGCCATGCGCATTCCTCCGCCAGGGAAGGCAACCAGCTCTTTGGCCCGATGGAGTACGTGACAGAAGCAGGGCATAAAGTCGAGGCCATGACGGAAGAGAAGATCTTCGAAGTCATCGAGCAGCACGCTGCCGCGGCGCTGTTCGCGAAACAGTGCGGCTTTGGCATGGTCACTATCCACGGCGGGCACGGCTGGCTGCTGACTGAGTTCATGTCGCCTGTATCCAACCGGCGTACCGACAGATGGGGCGGCTCGCCCGAAAACCGCTGCCGCCTGGCAGTGGAAGTCTGCAAAGCCGTGCGCAAAGCCGTAGGCCCCGCCTTCCCCATCGAAATGCGCATATCCGGCTCCGAATGCAACCCGGGCGGTTATGATATAGACGAAGGCGTCGCCATAGCGAAGCAGCTCGACGGGCATCTGGACCTGATACACGTCTCTGCGGGCAGCCATGAGGTTTGGGATGTTTTTACCGTGACCCACCCCGACATGTTCCTGCCGGATGGCGTCAATGTGAAATACGCAGCGGAGATCAAGAAGCACGTCAAACAGTCTGCAGTCGCGACAGTCGGCGCGCTGGCTGATCCGGCGCTGATGGAGGAAATCATCGCATCGGGCCAGGCTGACGTCGTGGAGGTCGCCCGCGGGCTGATAGCCGATCCCGACTTGCCGAACAAGGCAAGGAGCGGCATTGGCGAGGTCAACAAGTGCATGCGCTGCCTGTGGTGTTTTTCCAGCCATATGACAAAAGGCTTGTTCGCGTGCTCAATCAACCCGGTCATCGGGGCTGAGATAGAGAACAAATGGGAGATTCAGCCTGCCGGGAAAAAGAAAATCCTGGTCGCCGGCGGCGGAGTCGGCGGCATGCAGGCGGCAATCACTGCCGCGAAGAGGGGGCATTCCGTTACTCTATGCGAAATGTCCGGCAAACTGGGCGGCGTATTAAACTGTGAGCATGACGTCGCGTTTAAAAAACCGCTGACAGAGTACCTTGAAAGACAGGCTCGACTGCTAAAGAGTTGCGGGGCCAAGGTAATCCTGAACACTCAGGTCACACCGGAGCTGGCCAGGGAGCTGTCGCCCGACGTAATTATCGCTTCGCTCGGTTCGCGCGCTTTCAAACCGGATATTCCGGGTATCGACGGCGCAAATGTTTTCGGCGCGGAGGAAATCTACCTTGACCCGGGCAAAGCCGGCGGGAAAGTCGTGATACTGGGCGGCGGGCTTGTCGGCTCGGAGCTCGCGATATACCTGGCAGGACTCGGGCGCGAGGTCGAGATCGTCGAAATGGCTCCGGCGCTGGGCGACGGTGGCAACCGGCTTCACGGACTCGCTATCAGGCTCGAGCTCGGCAGGAAAAAAGTCGCCGTCAACCTTTCGGTGACGGCGAAAGAGATTACGGATAAAGGGCTCATCGGAACCGGTGAAAACGGCGACAGGCTCTTTGAAGCCGATGCGGTTATCTATGCCGCCGGGCAGGTTCCGCTTCGCGATGAAGCGGATGCGCTGAGGTTCTCCGCTCCTGAGTTTTATCAGATTGGCGACTGCCTGGCTGCGAAGAACATAGCGGAAACCACGCGGCAAGCCTTCTACACAACGCGCGACATAGGCAGGTTTTAACAGCAGGGGGCGGGATTCGAACTCGACACGCCTCTCACCGGCTATCTCCCGCCGTAGTCGTCGCTCTGAACGAAAGCCTGGTGCTCCTTGCTTGTCTTGAAGAAATCGTGTACGCCCTGCTTATTCAGCGCGTAGTAGTAATCCCCCGTAGAGGCGGGGTAAAGCGCGGCGTGAATCGATGCGACGCCCGGGTTAGCTATTGGCCCCGGCGGCAGCCCCTCGTACATATATGTGTTATACGGGCTGTCGTACCCTGTGGAAAAAGGCCTGCCCGTCCCGGCTATGGCATAGTATATAGTCGCGTCGATCTGCAGCATCGGATAGTCTTTGCTGTTGAGGCGGTTATATATTACCGAAGCTATATGCGACCTCTCTTCGTCGGAGCCGGCTTCGCGCTCGATCATCGCAGCTATCGTCACTATTTCGTGGATCGAGTAGCCGAGGTTCTCCGCGCGTTCGATATATGTCTCCGTGTACTTGCGCCCGAACTCGTCGAGCATCTTGTTGATCGCCTGCTCCGGGGAAGAACCGATATAGAACATATACGTATCGGGGAACAGATAGCCTTCCAGCCTGGTCCTGCGACCGGTCGGAACCTCGCTTAAAAAGCTCTGCTTGAAAGTCGACCATGTAGCCGCTCTCCAAAGGTCGTCTTCCGAGCAGACTTCTTTTTCCGCGAGCAGCGCGAAAATCTGCCGCATCGTGTAGCCCTCGGGTATCTGTACCTCGACCTCTACTCTCGCGCCGCCCCGCGCTGTCATGCCGTGAACAAGCGCGCGGTAATCGAAGTTCTTGTTGAGCACATATGATCCTGCCGATATTTTCTCGTCAGCCGAGGATAAGCCCGCATAGGCCTTGAACAGGAATTTATACTTTATCAGCCCCGCGTCAAACAGCATATCGGTTATATCTTCCAGGGTGAAGTCTTTCGGGACTGTCAGGTTGACTTCTTCGTCCGCCAATCCGAATCCGAGCACATCGGTAACGGCAAGCCATATCAGCGATGCCAGTATCAAGCTTGCGCAAATAACAAATGCTGCGTACAGGATGCCTCCGACACAGCCGGTGCGCCTCTCCCGGCGCGGCTTTATCGGGCGGTCTTCCCGGTTGTCCTTATACTGGCCTTCGAAGTCAAACTTGACCTTAAAGTCCGGGTCGCCCGTGTCAACCCCGTCCTCATCAGTCGAATAACCGCCTTCGGCATATATCCTGTCGGAGTAGTCGCCATCTGCGCGCGTCCTGTCAGGGTAGCCGCTATCTGCACGAGCCCTGTCAGGGTAGCCGCTATCGGTGTATGCCCTGTCCGTGTAGTCGCTCTCTTCGTACTTACTGTCAAAGTAGCCGCTGCCGGTATCGTAGCTCTCCCATTTGATGATGGAGTTTATGTCGTATTCTCCGTACTCCCGGTCTTTCCCGGCCGTTTTCTTTTTGTCTTCAGGTTCGGCTGGCAACTGGCAACGCTCCTTTCTCTGTCATAACGCAACGCACCGCAATATCATGCGGCTCGCGCGGCAGGCGCTCCTTTATGAGCCGCTCCCTTGCAAGCCCGATAGTGAACGCGGCGGTCCGGGGCAGGTATCTGTCATAGTACCCTCCGCCATATCCAAGCCGGTAGCCATCTGTGTCGTAAGTCAGCGCGGGTACTATGATGAGATCCAGTTTGGATGGCGCGATTACTTCAGCTTCTTCAGACGGCGCGGGTATGCCCAGAACGGCAGGGCGGAGTTCATCCAGGCTCCTGACGGCGCATGCGTGCATTATGCCGCCGGCCAGGCATCGGGGGAATGTGACCGTCTTGCCCCCGGACAGCGCGTGCTTCGCAATCTCCAATGTCGCAGGTTCTCTTCCTACGCTGTGGTAAATCATGATCGCCCGCGCGTCCTTGAAAATGCCATGGGCTGTCACGCTCCGGAATATCCCTTCATTCGAGTCAGAAATGTACTGCGCAGGCAGGGCTTCAATTTCACTGCGAATCGAGCTGCGGAGATCCTTCTTCCCTTCCATATTCCAACTCCCAATGTGTCTGTTAAAACTGTGTCTGTTCAGCTACCTTAAACTAAGCATACTCATAATCTGCGAATGTATATCGTATACGTCACGCTCTGCGGCGCCGGCCAGGCAGCTTACCGCCGCCCAACCAAAATGAGCGGAGGCTTGCCCGGCGCTCGCGGCACAGTCACGCAGATATGCCTGATCGTTCTCATGGATGTCGCCGCCGGAACCTGTCTGTGCCTGCCGCAGGGAAAGACGTCTCGCCGCGCTGCCGGCGTCGATGTCCAGGAAAACCACCAGATCCGGCGCGGGCAGGCAAAGAAGCTCGAACTCGTAATTATACAACCAGTCGAAAAAAGGCCCGCGCTCTTCCTTCGTCAGTTTGGCGCCCTGGTGCACGGCATTGCTGGTGGTATATCTGTCAGTTAAGATTAGGCCTCCAGCCTCGTAATAGCTTCCCCAGTCCTGCTTGTACGAAGCGTAGCGGTCAACCGCGAAAAACGATGATGCAGCGTATGCGTTGACAGATGACGGATCTTCCCCGAACTCCCCCGCCAGGTACATTCTCAGCAACATAGATGAAGGTTCGGAGTATCTTGGGAAAGCGAGACGCCTGAAGTCCAGTCTATCCTCTGCCAAGCGGTTGCACAGCAAATCAAACTGAGTTGATTTGCCGCTACCGTCAATACCCTCGATGACGATCAGTTTCCCTTTTGCCATATCCCCCTGATCCTTTTCATAATAGCGGCCATAACGAACAGCGGAAGCTTGATCATCCGCTTTATCCTGCTCGGTTCGCGGGCGAGCCTGTATAACCATTCGAGCCCAAGCTTCCGGAAAGCTGCCGGCGCGCGCTTTACCGCTCCGGCATACACATCGAGCGCTCCGCCAAGCCCTATGCACAATCGGACATCCAGCGCTTCGATGTTCTTCGCAATCCAGAATTCCTGTTTCGGTGCGCCAAGGCACACAAGGAGCAAATCAGGCCGGGCTTCGTTTAGCATCCTGATCACCGGTTCGTCTTCTTGAAAGTACCCGTCCGCTGTGCCTGACACGACAAGCTCCGGATATGTTTGCGCGAGCCTTTTTGCAGCTTCTTCGGCGACGCCCGGTTTTGCGCCCAGCAAGAAGACGCTTCCGCTTGAAGCCGAAAGTCCGGCGAGCAGCTCAGATGCGAAGTCGATCCCCGGAATCCTTTCGCAAAGCGGCGTGCCCAGAATACGGGCTGCGATGGTTATCCCGACCCCGTCCGGGAGCACGAGCCCCGCTGAGTTCAGTATAGCGCGCAGGCTCTCGTCGCGGCGCGCAATAGTTACTATTTCGGGGTTCGGCGTCACAATGTATGATTTCCCGCCGCTCTTAATTATCCCGTCTGCCCATGATACCGCCTGCCCGCTCGTCAGGTTGTCAAACCCGACGCCGAGTATGTCGATCCTCATCCTCCGATCTCCATGACCTGCAACGGCGATTTTTCGCCGGTCAAGCCGTCCTGCTGCATCATATTCTCGAGAACGTTTATATCTGCGGCAATATCTATTACGTCGGAGCGGAACAGTTGGTCGAGTTGCTGCTCGTAACCGGTCGCCAGAGTGTCAAGAATGCGGCTGATGTTCTCTTTTGCCGATGTGATGTTCTCGCCCTTGATGTCCTGCTTCTCCAGCAGCGCGTATGAATGCAGAAGCTTCAGGGTAGTCGGGAGGTAGTAGTTCATAAATCGCCTAATCTGCGGCAGTTTCGACGGGTCGTCTTCGACGATGCGGAATATTTTCCCTGTCAGCGCTTCGATGCGGTCGATTTTATCAGATATGGCGAGGTCTTTTATAGTATTGTTGAGGTCGCGCAGTTCGGTGATGATGGCCATATATTGGTTTGCCGGCGCTGCGACAGTCGGCCGGGCAGCGGGTTCTTCGCGCGCTTCATCCATAACGCGCCTTGCTTCCATTGCTGCCTCGGCAAACAGCACCAGGCAGTCAAGCTCGTTGTCTATGTACGCGTACGGCCCGAAGTACCCGCTGTTTATCATAGCTTGCAGGTCGCGCCTGACGCTGCGTTCTCTCATGCCTGTGCTTCTGGCTATATCAGCAATCGGGACAATCCCGCGTTCATCTACGAAGGCATAGTATTTCTTATATCTGTTAATCTTGTTTACGCCGATGTTCCTGCAGGAAAACGTTATCAGGCCTCCTATGCAGTAAAATGCCCCTATCAAGAAGTTCGGCAACCTGCCGGCGACGCCGTCCCATATACTGCCTGCTGCGCTGATCATCATGTTCGCCCCGAGTATGAATAATGCTATTGATATAAGCGTGAGTATCGTCGCCAGGAATCTGCCTGACTTCTTCTCGAGGGCGTTTCGTTTTTTCTTCTCGCTCTTTTTTGGCTCCTGCACGATTACAGGGTCAGCGCTGCGGGCTGCGGGCCTGCCTGTACGGGTTTGCGCACCGTCGGCACTGCCGCTCAGCTTCTTGATTAGCATTATAATGCCTATCGGCCAAAGGGTAAACAGGAGGATCAGGGGGACCAACCATGATATGATTCCGCCTGCAGTATCGCTATTTTGATCGTTTCTCATGTTGTTCCCCATGTCGTTTCCTATGTCGTTCCCGTGTCGTTCCCGTGTCGTTCCCGTGTCGTTTCCCGTTCCCGGTATTCACGCCTATCTTGTAGTAGGCTACAGTATACCAGAGCTTGAGGCATAACGGAATAGGCAAATGTTAAAAAACGGTTCATACCCCCTATACGAATAATTAAAAAAAAGTTGACAACGGGCGGGGAGCAGACTATAATTACCTCTGCTTCCAAGGCTCCTATATATTCGGCGGCATAGCTCAGTTGGCTAGAGCACACGGTTCATACCCGTGGTGTCACTGGTTCAAGTCCAGTTGCCGCTACCACTACTCCTCGCGGACTTCGCTAAGTCTCGCATCCGGCTGTCGCCGAATGCTCGCTCGCTTCGTCGTTCGTCGTCTCCGACGCAAACCCATTTCATTGGGCTTTGCGTCGGGATGCGATGGTGCGATGGCCTTTCAGGTGCAAACTCATTTTTCAGCGCCACCCGGCCCGGTGGTCAAGCGGTTAAGACACCGCCCTTTCACGGCGGTAACACGGGTTCGAGTCCCGTCCGGGTCACCAACTATATATTAAGTAGTCGCCAGAAAGAAAGTTTAACTTCTTTTCCGGCGACTACTTGCGTTTAGGTGTCTGTTCAGGTACCCACTACCTCCAGGCGGACGCACCTACATTTCATTTCTTTCGCTCAATGACGCATCCATGGTTGAAAGGCAGTCTGCATAATGATAGTACCTTACGGACCATATTAGCTAACAAAAAACACGAAATTCTCAGTCCGTAAGGTACTATCAACGCGCGTTCGCGCGTTGCGCACCGCAGGTGCGTGAGGGCGTTTTTCGCTAAGTGAGT
>WRJQ01000054.1 GCA_009778485.1 Oscillospiraceae bacterium | reverse complement strand
GGTTCCGGCTGGTACACCGGCGGTGGCGGCGCGACCGGCTGCGGTTCCGGCTGGTACACCGGCGGTGGCGGCGCGACCGGCTGCGGTTCCGGCTGGTACACCGGCGGCGGCGGCGCGACCGGCTGCGGTTCCGGCTGGTACACCGGAGGCGGCGGCGAAACGACCTGTGCGGCAGGCTGCTGGAACAGCGGCGATGCCGGTTGAGCCTGAGGTGGCGCTGCAGGCGGCGCCTGGTACGGGTCATAACCCTGCGGCGCGCCCATATATGACGGAGGTTCGGATGCAGCGGCGGACTTCTTCTTGCGCATGAGCATAATAATCACTATGACAACCGCAATAAGCACTACACCGCCGGCGATGAGCAATATCAGTCCCAGGGAGAGGCCTCCGCCGGCTTCGCTTGTTGCCTGAATAGACGTCGTCGAAGCGCTGTTGAGTACCCATGTGAGCACATTGCCCTTCTTCTCGGTAGCGTTATGGGATGTGATCTTCCCGGGCATATCTATCGACAGCTTCATGTCGATGTCGCCCAGAGAGATTCCGCTCTCATCGAGGTCTCCGCTATCGCCGGCAATGCTGGAACCGGAGAGGTTACCCGATACGGAGTATGTCCTGTTCTTCCCCTCTCCTGTGCTCGTAAAGTGAAGTTCTTCAATGGAATCGGTAGAGTCCTTCGTGATATCGACGACTCTCATCGTGGCGATAATCCCCGCGTACTCCGAGTCACTGAAAGCGGTGAAGGTGTAGTCCCCGTCGCCGCTATCCATGCTCTCCCTGAACTGTTGCTGAATGTCCGCTTCTGTCATTTCCATCATCATCATCGCAGACTTCGTCATTCCGATTGTTGTAGCAATCGTCGCTGAGTTATCTTCGTTCCAGACAACGTCAATGTGCATCTTCAAACAGCCGCATAGCAGGAAGGCGACAAGAACAACCATGGCGCAAACGGTTATCCTTTTCGCCCGTCCGGCAAACGTGCGGCTATCCCGCATTGTTCTCGATTTCATCGCTATTACTCCTTTTCGTTTATTTATCGTGTGCGTCACACTAGCCTCGCAGCGGCCAATGCGACGTACTGTTACTACTTTACCAAAGCTTTAAGTAGAGCCTGTAGACGACAACTGCCGCATCTCCTCTTGTCATAGCGGCGGCTCCGTCAAAAGCTCCGTCGTCACGCTGTTCGACCAGTCCTTCACGGGTTGCAAGGGCAATGTCAGCAAGCCCCCACGGAGCAATAGCCGTCGCGTCGGTATAGGAACTGAGAATGGCGTACATGTTCGCCGCGTCGGAATATTTCATCTCCGCGCGGAGAACCCGCGCCGCAATCGCTATGATTTGATCCTTGCGAATCGTGCGTTGGGGCGAGAACGTCGTCCCGCTTGTTCCGTTGACTATCCCGTGACGCTTCGCGCTGCCGACAGCTCCGCAGAACCAGTCTTCGCTGCACACGTCGTCGAAACCGCCGTCCGCGTCATTGTCGAGCCTGGCGAGCGCTCTTATTATAATAGCCGCGATTTCCGCGCGCGTTATCGCGCTGTCAGGGTCAAACTCTGTCGAATTTTTGCCGTTGATGATCCCTTTTGAGGCCAGCACGGTAATTGCTTCCTGCATCTGTGCAGGCTTTAGTGAAATATCCGCAAAATCCTTTGGGTTGTCAGCGACCGCGTAGGCGCCGCTTTCACTGATCTTCGCATCGAGCTTGTTCGTGGCAGGGTTGTATTTCCCGCCGACCGCTTCGCCCTTGCCGTCAAATATCGCCTGGTACTGCGGCTCGCCATCGATTGGCGCAAGCGACAACTTGATCTTCTCGCTGACGGGCTTGTTAAAAGTAATAACGTATGCTCCGGTGGTTCTATTGGCAAAGGGCGCCGCGTCCATCCGCCCTGCGGCAGGGGCGTTCTCTATAGACGCCTCTGTCGGCTCAGCCGCGTTGCTGAACTCGGACACCGACATATTGAGGAGCGCGTCGGTCGAGTTCGCTTTTATCGCTTCGGAGGAGAATGCCACAGCGTAATCCGGGGTCTCCACCCTGACGCTGTCCGCCGTCGCCTCGACCGCTGATGGATCAACCGCGACAGACAGAGTCCCGCCTGTTCCTGTTTTAAAGCGCACTTCGCATCTGATTTCGCGCCTTAGCGTTATCCCCGAACCCAAAAGAGCCTCCTCCGCAGCGGATTTTGCTACTATTGCGGTTCTCTGCAGGGCCTCGACGCTGTCGTAGTCTATGACGATGATGTTACCGTCTGTCATCGACGTCGCGGCGCGGGTAATAGCTTCCTCGGCAAAGAGAGTGAGCAGGTCTATACCGGCCGTCGAATTTCTCTGTGCGTCGTCCATGCCTACTGCCGCTGCAAAAACCACGCCCGCGACCGTTTCTGTGTCGCCAATCAGGTCCAGCCTGTCTAGTGGCAGCTTTAGGCTTTCGGCCGCGCCCGCAGAGTCGTCAAAGCGCGCCGACAGAGCTGTCAGCGGAAATGCGGTCAGCATTAGCGCGACGGCCAGGATAAGCGCAGCCTTTCTCTTCATCGTCATAATCTGTTTAGTACCTCTTGCAAAGTGTAAAATACGTACTAATGTTACCACGATTGCAGCAAAGCGTCAAGATTTACTTTGATTTAAAGGGCGTCGTTATGAACCGTTTTGATTTAAAGGGCGTCGTATTTACTATGATTTAAAGGGCATCGTTGCCCGGGTAGTTGCCCGGCTGAGCAGCGGGGTCGTTGCCCGGGTAGCTGCCCTGCCGGTAGCCGCTTGCGTCCGCAGCTTTCTTTATGTTCTTTTTCAGCTTTGCTTTGTATCTTGCAAAGGTAATTCCAAACGTCACCAGGACGACCGCGACTACTATCAGCAGCGCGTAGAGAAAGTTCATGCCCAATGAAGTCCTGCGCTCGTCGCGCGGATCGGCAATGAGGTCAGCCAGCGCAGTCGCCGGTAAAGCGGCCTGGGCAAGCAGCATGGCTATTGCAGCCAGTCCTATGCGCTTCTTCATACGATTACCCACCTTACTGTGTTTTGCAGTATTCTACTACCTCCGGCTCGAAAATGCAATGTATGGTTCGTCAGGAATACGTGATTTCCTGCCAAACCATACACTAAGGGGGGCGGCGCGCAAAAGTACCGTTACAGCTCCCTTTTCACATACGACGTATGCAGGACGTGGTGCGCCTTGTGGCTGCCGGGCCTTTCGAGATAGGTGTCGTAAAGCTCCTTGATAACAGGGTTCTCGTGGCTCTTGCGCAGAGCCATGCCCGAATCCTCGGAATACAGCGCCCCGGCCCGCACGGCGCGCAGGTCGGTGAAGTTGCGCACATCGCCCGGCTGGTGCGGCTGGCCGCCTCCGTTGACGCAGCCCCCCGGGCAGGCCATCACTTCGATGAAGTGGTAGTCCGCTTCCCCGGCGCGCACGCGCTCAAGCAGCTCGGCGGCGTTGGCAAGCCCTGACGTTACTGCTACTCTTACCTTCGTGCCATTGAGGTCATACTCGGCTTCCTTGATGTTCTTCGTCCCGCGCACATCGTGGAACTCAGGCGCGTCGAGCGTTTTCCCGGTGACAATCTCGTATACGGTGCGCAGCGCGGCTTCCATGACACCGCCGGTCACGCCGAATATATGCCCCGCGCCGGACGCTACGCCGAACGCCGGGTCTGCCTCTTCGTCAGGCAGATCTTCCCAGATTATCCCGGCTTCCTTGATCATCTGCGCCAGTTCCCTCGTCGTTAGCGACACGTCGATATCCGCGATGCCCGCGCCGGCCGCGCTCATGTCGTCGCGCCCTATTTCGAACTTCTTAGCCGTGCAGGGCATTATCGAAACGACGAACATATCCTTAGGGTCGATCGCGTTTTTCTCGGCGTAGTAGGTTTTCATCATCGCGCCGTACATCCCCTGCGGGCTCTTGCAGGACGATAGGTTCTCGATAAGGTCGGGATAATAATGCTCGCAGAATTTTATCCAGCCGGGCGAGCATGAGGTAATCATGGGGAGTTTCCCCCCGTTATTGAGCCGCTCCAGCAGCTCGGTGCCCTCTTCCATTATAGTGAGGTCAGCCGCAGTATCGACGTCGAATACTTTGTCGAAACCCAACCTGCGCAGCGCAGCAATGAGTTTGCCCTCGACGTTGGTGCCTATCGGCATGCCAAAGCATTCGCCGAGCTGGGCCCGTACTGAGGGCGCCGGCGCGACAACGACATGCTTGCCCGGGTCTGCCAGAGCTTCCCAGACCTTGCCGGTATCGTCGCGCTCTGTCAGCGCGCCTGTCGGGCACACAGCGATGCACTGGCCGCATGCGACGCAGGAAGTCTCCGCGAGGGGCATATCAAAGGCCGAGGCAATGTGCGTGTCGTACCCGCGTTCGTTCGTCCCGATGACGCCGACATGCTGGTTCTTCCTGCAAACGGCTACGCAGCGGCGGCAGAGGATGCATTTCGAGTTATCGCGTACAAGATGCGGCATGGAAAACTCGTAATCGGCTTCGAGGCCGGAGTCGCCGAACTTGTACTGGTCGACCCCGTACTCGCGGCAGAGCGCCTGCAGCTCACAGTCCGTCGAGCGCGAGCAGGAAAGGCAATCAGTCCGGTGGTTAGAGAGCATGAGTTCCAGGTTCTGCCTCCTGGCCGCCCTGAGCGCGGGCGAGTTCGTCGTGACTTCCATCCCTTCGTTCACAGGGTGGATGCACGATGTGGCAAGGCTCCTGGCGCCTTTGACTTCTACGAGGCACATGCGGCACGACCCGAGCGGGTTGACGTCCTTCAGGTAGCACAGCGTCGGTATGCGTACATTCGCCAGCCTGGCGGCTTCAAGGATCGTGGCTTCGGCAGGCGCTTCCACGGCGATCCCGTTAATCGTAAGTTTCACGGTGCTCATATTCGATCGATCCCCTTCCTATCTATACCTTGACTATGGCGTCGAACTTGCATTTTTCAATGCAGGCGCCGCATTTGATGCACTTATCCGTGTCTATCGTATGAGGTTCCTTGACGACGCCGGAGATCGCGCCGACCGGGCAGACGCGCGCGCACGCGGTGCAGCCCTTGCACTTTTCGGCGATTATGGAGTAGCTGAGCAGGTCCTTGCAGACGCCGGCGGGGCACTTTTTATCCACGACATGCGCCATATATTCGTCCTTGAAGTAGCGGAGCGTCGACAGGACGGGGTTCGGAGCCGTCTGCCCCAGCGCGCACAGGGAGTTATCTTTAATATGGTTGCACAGTTCCTGCATCTCGTCCAGCATTTCGACAGTGCCTTTGCCCTCGACGATCTTGTCGAGCATCTCCAGCAGCCTTTTCGTGCCGATACGGCACGGGACGCACTTGCCGCAGGACTCGTCAACGGTGAAGTCCAGGAAGTACCGGGCGATATCGACCATGCAGGTATCTTCGTCCATTACGATGAGGCCGCCCGAGCCCATCATCGCGCCAATGGCGGTGAGGTTCTCATAGTCGATATGCGTATCTATGAGAGCAGCCGGTATGCAGCCTCCCGAAGGGCCTCCTGTTTGCGCGGCTTTGAACTTCTTCCCGTTTGGTATGCCGCCGCCTATCTCTTCGATGATCTCGCGCAGCGTCGTGCCCATCGGGATCTCCACAAGCCCTGTGTTCGTAATCTTGCCGACGAGGCAGAACACTTTGGTGCCTTTCGACGTTTCCGTCCCCATGGAAGAAAACCACTCGGCGCCTTTGATGAATATTTGCGGGATGTTCGCGTATGTTTCTACGTTATTGAGAATCGTTGGTTTTCCGAAGAGGCCTTTGACCGCGGGGAACGGGGGGCGGTAGCGCGGCTCGCCGCGGTTGCCCTCGATGGATGTCATCAGGGCAGTCTCTTCGCCGCATACGAAAGCGCCTGAACCCAGGCGCAGCTCTATGTCGAAATCAAACCCGCTCTCGAAGATATTCTCCCCAAGGAAGCCCATTTCGCGCGCCTGTGCGATCGCGATCTCAAGGCGGTGAATGGCTATCGGGTACTCGGCGCGGACGTAGATGTACCCCTGGTGCGCCCCGATCGCGTAGCCTGCAATGGTCATAGCTTCGAGCACGACGTGAGGGTCGCCTTCAAGAACCGACCTGTCCATGAAAGCCCCTGGGTCGCCTTCGTCGGCGTTGCAGCAGACATACTTGATATCGCCGGCGCTTTGCATGGCGAACTGCCACTTCATCCCTGTCGGGAAGCCCGCTCCGCCTCTGCCGCGCAGCCCTGACGCTTTGACTACGTCGATGACTTCCTGCGGCTGCATGGAGGTCAGGACGCGGCCAAGCGCCTCGTAGCCATCGAGCGCGATATATTCTTCTATCTTCTCGGGGTTGATCACTCCGCAGTTGCGAAGGGCGACGCGGAGTTGTTTTTCGTAGAACTTCGTGTGGTTGAGGTTCTTGATAGTGCTGTCGTCTACGACTGTCTCCTGATACAAAAGGCGGGTGACGATCCTGCCTTTGAGGATGTGCTCGCTGACGATCTCGGGGACGTCGTCCGGCGTGACCATGGAGTAAAACGCGCCCTCCGGGTAGACGACCATAATCGGCCCCAGCGCGCACAGGCCGAAACAGCCTGTCTTTACGACGCGGACTTCTTTATCCAGCCCCTGCTGCGCCAGTTCTTTTTCGAGCGCCTCCAATATCTCCGGCGAGCGCGAGGAGGTGCAGCCTGTCCCGGCGCATACCAGGATGTGAGACCTTACCATTTCCATATATGTACCTCCCTTACTGCTGCGCGCCGACGGTGTACTCGGTCACGGGGATTCCGTTCACCAGATGATCGGAGACGATTTTCGATACCTTCTCCGGAGTCATCTTGACATACGTGATTTTATCCTGCCCGGGCGCCGTGACTTCGACTATGGGTTCCAGCGCGCACATTCCGATGCAGCCTGTCTGCGTTACCATTATATTCTTGAGCTGGCGGCGGCTTACTTCCTCGACAAATGCCGATAGCACGGGGCGGGCGCCTGCGGCTATCCCGCAGGTTGCCATACCGACCACGACGCGCGTGTCGCTCGCGCTGTCGTGCCGCAGGTTGACTTCGCTTTGCATTTGTTCGCGGAGTTTCGCGAGTTCGGCAAGTGATTTCATATTCTAATACACCTCACATATACTTTTCTATGATGCCGTCTACTTCGTCCAGGTTCAGGCGGCCGTACACATCGTCGTTGATCGTCATGACCGGCGCAAGGCCGCACGCGCCGATGCAGCGCGTCGCATCCAGCGAGAACTTGCCGTCGGGCGTAATCCCGCCGGACTCTATGCCCAGCTTTCTGCTGATCCTGTCCAGTACGTCCCCGGAACCTTTGACATAGCAGGCCGTCCCGAGGCAGACGGCGATCTTGTATTCGCCTTTCGGGTTGAGTGTGAACTGCGCGTAGAATGTGACCACTCCGTATACTTCGGCCAGCGGTATTCCCAGTTCTTTCGCGATGATCTTTTGCACTTCGATCGGCAGGTATCCGTAGATTTCTTGAGCTTTTTGAAGCACAGGCATCAGGTTCCCCTGCATGCTTCTGTGCTGCTCAATGAAGGCCAGGAGCTGCCCTTCTTGTTCTTCCGTGCCTTTAAAGGCCACGGCAGTCTTTCGTTTCGCCACTATTGAACCTCCTCAATGTGTTTATATAGATGCGCCCGCGTCGCATTCTTCGCGGTTCTCGCGTATGAACTCCGATATAAAGCTGAGTACCTGCGGTTCGCTGAGCTGCACGTCGCCGAGTATCTCCCTGAACTCGCGCGTATCGGCGATGAACGAGCGGCCGTCGGCGCTGTACTTGAGCACAAAGTCGAGCTCAGGCGCTGTGCCAACGAGCGCGGTGAAGGTTCCTGCGATGTCGCCGAGCGGCATCCTGTCGATGTGGGAGAGGCCGAACTCCGCAGTTACTGTCGTGCCGGCGCCCGGCGCGCTTTTTATATCGAATCGCCCGCCCGTGAGCTCTGCGGCCATTTTGAAGAACGGAACTCCGAGCCCGACGGCGCGTGTCGTGCGGGTGGTGTAGAACGGATCCGTCACTTGCGCGACCTGCTCAGGGGTCATGCCCTTGCCTTCGTCGATGATCGATATCGTGAGTCTATCCGCAGCGGCGTCGGCCGCGATGTCGATGGTCGTAACCATGGATCCGGCCGCGACGGAATTTTGCGCTACGTCAAGGATATTAAGCGATATTTCCGGCATCATGGCACGCCCCGCCGCCTTTCTGCGTTCGGTATGGGGGCGCGTCCTGCCGTAGTGTCTCCCCCCCCTGCATATTTGGAAACCCCGGAGATTATACCAGACTCTTGCGAAAAACTCTATAACGAATGGAGAAATAATTGTAAAAATTCTTATATACTGAAGAAGTTCTTTACATTATTGTAGCATATATCCTGCACAAGCGCGCCCAGGGAGCCCATATCGTCAGGGTAGAACCCCCGCCGGACCCAATCGCCCAGGACGTTGCACAGGATCCTGCGAAAGTATTCGTGCCGGGCATAGCTCAAAAAACACCGGGAGTCTGTGAGCATCCCCGTGAAATTGCCGAGCGCGCCGGCCTCCGCGTAAGCGGTGATTTGTTGCTTAATGCCCGTGTACGTGTCATTGAACCACCAAGCTGCGCCTTGCTGGACTCTCCCCTTGGCTCCTTCCCGGCTGAAGCAGCCCGCGAGTGAGTTGACGGCAAGGTTATCAGCGGGGTCAATTGAAAAGATTATCGTCTTTGGCAGCGAGCCTTCTTTATTAAGCGCATCGAGGAACTGCGCAAGCCCTTGAAGCCCGTCTCCCGAACCGGCGCTGTCAAAGCCTGTGTCCGGCCCCAGTCTCTCATACATAACGGAGTTCACATTGCGTATCGCGCCAAGATGGAGCTGCATCACCCAGCCCAACCTTGCGTACTCTTTTGCGCAATATGCGAGTATCGCGTACCGGAGTTGATCCGCTTCTTCGCAGGTCAGCGTCGCCCCGCGCAGCCGCTTCGTAAAAATCTCGTTAGCGCGTTCATCGGAAGCAGGCGCATACGCTATGCTCCTGAGGCCGTGGTCGCAGGAGCGGCAGCCATGCGCGCGGAAGTATTGCATGCGCCGCAGCAGAGTGTCCTTGAGGCTGCTGAAGTCTTCGATGTGGATGTGTGAGACGCTGCCGAGCTTGCTGATATACGAGGCGAACCCCGCGTTCTCAATATCCAGCAGATTGGTCGGTCTCCAGCCCGGCAGCACCCTGGTCCTGAGCGTTTCGTCCGATGCGAGCTTTATATGCCATTCAAGGCTGTCGGCCGGGTCGTCCGTTGTAACGATGGTTTCCACATTTGAGCGCTCAATGATGCCGCGCACGCGCAGCCCTTCATCGCGCGCGAGCTTGTCATTGCAGAAGTCCCATATTTCCGCAGCCGTACCCGGGTTAAGCGTTTTGTCGCATCCAAAGTAGCGTTTTAGTTCCAGGTGGGACCACAGGTACACAGGGTTTCCCGGCGCGCGAGGCAGCGTGTCTGCATAAGCTTCGAACTTTTCGCTGTCGGCGGCTGCGCCGGTTATGCGGTCTTCTTCCACGCCGCAGGCGCGCATCAGACGCCACTTGTAGTGGTCGCCGCCAAGCCATATCTCTGCGATGTTTTCAAACTTCCTGTTGCTGTAAATATCAGCAGGGTCGATGTGGCAGTGATAGTCTATAATCGGCATCTTCTCCGCATAGTCGTGGTACAGCTCAACAGCCGTTGGGCTGTCCAGCATAAAGTCCTTGTTTAAAAACTCCGGCATGGTCTCTGATTGCCCCCTGTCAATATGATGGTTACCAGATTATATGCCACGCGGGCTTGGATAGCAATAGGCTGGCGTGATGGCATTACGGTTGCTTTCCGGCTCGGCGTCAGATATACTGCTGTTATCGCACAGGTGGGCGTTACTAGAACTCAACACGGTCCTTTAGAGTCGCCTTGGAAAGGAACAACAATGCCACATTTCACACAATTCGCAAAGGACTGCAGCGGCAATAATATGCCGGAACCCCGGGAGTACTCGGTATACCCCGGGAGCGTGCACCCGGTCAATGGCGGCGTTTTATGTATGGCGGACGGTGGCGCCGAAGACTTGCTTGTGACCGACGCGCCCGGAACCCTCACCGGCGAGAGTGCTGAAGGGCTTGTGCTCGCGCCGCTCACACATGAGAACGCCCGCGCGCTACGGGAGCTGTTCCCCTTCACCGCGCCTTCAAAGGTGCTGTCTCGCGACAGAACCTTCGGCGCCGGCGACCGCCTGGGAATCGCCGGGCCCGGGCATCTGCGGGTGTTTGAAAGCTGCGCGGTCACGCCGGTACTCGCGCAGCAGTCCGTTCGGGAGCTAAACCTGACAAACCGGACATTTCAGGACATAGTGGATGCAGCTACTTTCGCAACGTACCGGGCAGGCTTCGAGCGCGGCTACGGCGCCGATGGCGACCACGTAAAGACCATGCATGACATCCAAGCCGCGCTTGACGCGGGCTGCACAATGATTACGCTCGACTGCAGCGACTATATCAACAAGCCTGCTAGCCTTACTGCAGACCCTGATATTGAGCCGCTTTACCTCAACAGAACGTTTCGGGTCGAAGATGAAGTAATCAGGTTTTCTGCAGGGGACTTGGCAGAGTCGCTCGCGATATACTCCGCTGCGTTGGCATTTACGAAAGAAGTCCACGATGCGTTCTTTGGCAGTGCTGCCCCGCAGGCGGAACTGGAACTGTCTATCGACGAGACGCAGCAGCCGACGACGCCGCTGCAGCACTTCTTTTTCGCTTCGGAACTGCGCCGCCATGGCATCGACATAGCCACGCTCGCGCCGCGCTTCGCCGGCGAGTTCCAGAAAGGCGTCGACTACATCGGCGATCTTGGCGCATTTGAGCGGGACTTCCGTGTACACGCGGCAATTGCCCGGCACTTCGGGCACAAGTTATCTATACACTCGGGTTCGGATAAGTTTTCGATATTCCCTGTCATCGCAAAATACGCGGGTGACAGGTATCACCTGAAAACAGCCGGAACGAGCTGGCTTGAAGCCATGCGCATCGTCGCTGCGGCCGATCCCTGCCTTTACAGGGAAGCGCACAGCTTCGCGCTTGAGAGCTTCGACGGAGCGAGGGCGTACTACCATGTCTCCGCTGAAGCTTCCAATATCCCCAGGCTTGACTCGCTGGCCGATTCAGAGCTGCCGGCTCTGCTTGACCTGAGCGACGCGCGCCAGCTAATCCATATCACATACGGCTTCATTCTAGGCGACGCCGGGTTGAAGCGGCGTTTGTACGAGCTATGGCGGCGCGAGAGGCAGGCATACTCCGACGCGCTGTTCGCGCATATCGGGCGGCATATAGGAGCCTTCGATCAAACTTGCAAGTGACAAGTTGGAAAAATCTGGTATAATGGCTGTGCCAGCCATTATACGTGATTATAGCCGTGGCGCGGGACGCGCCACATGGCAAATTATACTATTCACTTCGTTCATAGTATAATGGCTCTAGCGAGCCATTATACGTGATTATAGCCGTGGCGCGGGACGCGCCACATGGCAAATTATACTATTCACTTCGTTCATAGTATAATGGCTGTGCGGCTGTGCCAGCCATTATAC
>WRJQ01000053.1 GCA_009778485.1 Oscillospiraceae bacterium | reverse complement strand
CACTGACCACAGCAACAGCTTCGGCGAACCGGCTTCACAGAACAGCGACAACCCGGCTGGTATCAACCTGAACACATATAACGCCGGCAACGCGAGTTGGCTGAGGGGGCAGAACGCCGCAGCGGCCGCGTACCGCGAGGGCGAGTTCATAAGCTTCTACGGCTACGAGATGACATGGTCGGGCGGTCCCGGGCATATGAACACATTCAACACAGGCGGGTTTGTCAGCAGGAACAACACCGCGCTTAACGGAAAACCGGACTCGGGCATGCGGGCGTACTATGAGCTGCTGTCGCGGACGCCGGATTCTATAACCATGTTCAACCATCCGGGCACGACGTTCGGCAACTTCAGTAACTTCTCCCACTATGACTCCATCGTCGATCAGCGCATCTCGCTGCTCGAGGTAGGCAACGGCGAAGGCGCAATAGGCTCCGGCGGGTACTTCCCGTCGTATGAGCAATACACGATGGCGCTCGACAAGGGCTGGCACGTGGCCCCGACAAACAGTCAGGACAACCACCTCGGCAAGTGGGGCAACTCAAACACAGCGCGCGTAGGAATCTGGACAAACGACTTCACATTGGGCGGCGTCTATCAGGCGCTGCGCGATATGCGCGTGTATTCGACTGAAGTGGCTGACCTTGAGATCGTGTATAAAGTGAACGGGCAGCCGCTCGGCACGGTTCTGGACGTTATCCCGGCGTCGGCGGAGTTCACAGCGGAGATCAAAAACCCAACTGCGGGGAACTATGTCAAGTCTGTAAGCCTCGTCACAAACGGCGGCGTCGAACTGCTAAAGGATACGCCGAACACGCAGAACTGCAACTATAGTAAAACGATCAACAACCCCGCCGCCGGCTACTATTACCTCCGGGTGATCGTATCAACGCCGCAGGGCGACAGGATCGCCGTCACGGCGCCCGTGTGGCTGGGCCAGGGTAAGGCTGCCGGATTCTCCGAGGTCACAAAAGACAAGGTAATGCCGGTTACGGGTGAAAGCATCGAACTTGTTACAACTATTTTCAATAACGAGGATCAGCCGGTGACGCTTGAATCTATAGTGTACGAAGCCGGAGGTGTTGTCCTCAACGAGAGTAACGATTTTGGGTCAAGAATAGCGGCGTTCAGCGAGAGAAGCGGCCTTGGGATAATAATAGCGCCGCACAGTGAGTACACGGATAAGTTTACTTACACTCCTGAATCAGCCGGCGAGACGACAGTGACGGTCACGGCTTTGTTGCGGTTCGAGGACAGCACCGAACTGACGTATTCGTACAGTATCACTTACGACGTATGGGATGCTGATGGCCTCGTTTACATTGGCATCGACGGGTCGCACTACAACGAGTATGTCAGCGGCAACTACACGGACAACATGACGAACTTTACGGACGTCGCTTCCAGCTATGGCGTGCGGGTCAATATCCTGAACACCGAAGCTGAGCTGATAGCCGCGGCGGGTAACCCGCAGTACCGCGCGCTGCTCCTGACCGCACCGAGCAGAAGGCTGTTCCCGAACATACCCGGAAATGCAGCCGGGCTTCCCTCGTACCTTTCCTACACGCCGGAGGTCAGGGACGCAGTTCAGGCGTTTGCGGAACGCGGAGGAACGACGATTTTCACGGGCTGGAGTAATATATACGAGGGCGGCTACACAGACACATACGGCAATTTAGCCGGAATGCCATATGAGGACCTTATGTTCGCCCAGCAAAACAAGCTTCTGGCCGCGGTAGGGTCTACGCTCCGTATCGCGCAGGACGGCGCAGCCGACAGAGCGTCCCCGCCGTACTGGCCGGGCGTGTCAAACGCGCCGAACAGGCTGTACCCGGCAGGGGAGCACAACGCGTATAACTATGATAACCCGCTTCTGAAAACTGTCGACGTCGGGCAGAGGTTCAGCCAGTATGGCGGAACTACCGTTTATGCCGTCGATCCGGAGAACAGCGTCTGGTGGAGCGCACCTGCGGCGGCCACGCTGCCTGGCAGCGTATCCAAGGTCGTCAGCCTGCCGGAAGGCTGCCGTTCCGAGGATTATGACATAGTCCATCCGAGTTCGGAGGCATATCCGAGAATCCAGTCACAAATGTATGACGATCAGTTCATGATCATGGCTTCGGAGACGGTCGACCACGGTAACGGCGTGACGTCACAGGTCATCGTCGCGGGCGGCGCGTTCATGAGTAACTTTGAGATCAGGAACTCGTCCGTAGACAACATCTCCGACCTTTACAGCAATCAGAACATTGTCATTAACCTAATACAGTCCATCATGGAAATCACGCCGATAATCGACGTAAAGGATATGGCTGAGGGCGCGATCGTGACCATCGAGGGCATTGCGACGACCAACGTCTACAGCGGCGACAACGCGACGAACACAGGCTTCTTTGACTGCATTTACGTCCAGGACGCCACCGGCGGGATCAACCTGTTCCCCGTCTCAGCAGGAGTGCTTGAGGGGCAGAGGATCCGTGTCACGGGTACAGTCAGCTCCTATCAGGGCGAGATCCAGATCCAAGTCAGGAAGCTGGACGTCATTGACGCTGCTATCAATAGCGTCGAGCCTGAAAATCTTGCCACCGTCTACCCGATGCAGCCCCGATATACCGGAAAGCTGGTCAAAGTCGCGGGCACGGTATCGGACGTCAGGGAGGAAAACGGCGTTATCAGCCAGTTTATGGTGACTGACAACACCGGCGTTGGCTCACTCGTGTATATCAACGCGTATATCACGTCGGGTGTCGACCTCAGCTTCGTCAAGGAAGGTGAAAAGGTCTTTGTTACCGGGCTTGCCTCCGTAGGCGAGAATATGAGCGGTACGCCGCTGCCGCGTATCCGTGTCCGCGACCGCAACGAGATCGTACCGGTTAAAGTCGACAGCATCACGCCGACTAGCGCTCCCGCTGCGCACACGGTCGGCGACGCGCTTGACCTCACAGGGACGATCATACTAGCGCATTACGACGACGGGACATACGCGGAAGTCACAGGGTACACTACGAACCCGGCGGCCGGAACAGTGGTCACCGAAGCCGGGCTGCTGGTCGTCCGGGTCTACTACTCCGAGGGCGGAGTTAATGTTGAGTCGCACTTTTACGTCACTGTGAATGAGAAGCCTCCGGTGACGCTTGTCAGCGCGACGCCATCGGCCCGTGTCGAAAAACTGAGCGGCAACCAAAACAGGCTGTTCATCACCGTGACCGAGAAATACTCCGACGGGACGTACAAGACGGTTGAATGGAATGGTTTGATCAGCAATAACGCCGCCGGGACGTACACAGTGGGTACATACAAGGTATATGTGGACACGAAAGGCAACGATCAGATTAGATCTTGCTACATAGTCGCATGACCCGTTAGCGCGGTCTGACAATGGAGGCGGTATCACCGCCTCCATTGTTGTTGAGCACAAGGGGACGGTTCTCTTGTGTTGTTCTTATGTAAACCAACTGCCAAATCCTTTACCTGAGAGCGTCCAAATCCTTTACCTAAGAGCGTCCAAATCTTTTACCTAAGGACGTCAAAATCGTTGACTTTCAGCTTTCGTCTGATATAATTGCTCTATGAAAAATCATTTTGAACGACTTATCGAACCATACCTGACTGCACTCATGCTTGAGTTCCCGGCCATAGCTATCGATGGCTTAAAGGGCGTGGGAAAAACAGTCTCTACAAAGAGGCTGGCCTCAACAGTTTTCGAGCTGGACAAACCCAGAGACTTTGATCAGATTGCTAATATTCCGGATATCTTGTTATCGGAGACGACCCCGATACTCATCGACGAGTGGCAAAGGCACCCGTCAGTTTGGGACTCAATACGCCGCGCTGTCGACGATGGGGCAAAGCCGGGATCATATCTGCTGACAGGCTCAATTGCCAATACGGATACGAGCATTCACTCAGGCGCCGGCAGGATCATACGCAGAAAAATGTATCCTCTATCTCTGTCGGAGCGAGGCATCGACAACCCAACCGTTTCGATAAAGGATATATTTGCGTCCGACACGCCATTCGGCGTCGAAGTGAAAGGTAAATCTGAGGTTACAGCTTCGCAGTATATATATGAAGTTGCTGCATCCGGCCTTCCGGAGTTTCGACGACTCACGCCGGAGAGCAGAAAAATAGCGTTCGAGTCATATTTCGCGAATTTGCTATCTCACGATTTCAACCAGCAAGGAGTGCGGCTACGCCAACCTGAAACCATGCTCAGATGGCTCAGGGCATTTGCGGCTGGAACTGCCACCGATGCCGGATACACGGAAATCCTAGACGCATCCACTGCGGGCGAGGGTAATAAACCGGCTGCAAAAACTACAATCGCTTACCGGGAGGCTCTTGAGAACTTATGGCTGCTCGAGGAGCTGAGTCCATGGATTGCCGGGGAGGATTACTTCTCCGGATTGAAGCGCTCCCCAAAGCACTATCTTGCTGACCCTGCGCTCGCTGCGTACTTGCTGGATCTCGATGAAAAGGTACTGTCCGGATCGAACGGATGGAATCCCCATGCCGAAAGATTCGATTCGAAATACGGCAGCATACTGGGCAGGCTTTTCGAGGCGCTGGTTCACCTCAGCCTGAACGTGTACGCGGGGGTTAACAATGCGAAGCTTTTCTTCGCGAAGACTCAGAAAGGCGAGCGGGAAGTCGACTTTGTTGTGCAGAAGGGCTTGAAAGTGATCGCGTGCGAGGTTAAATTCTCTCCAACGGTCTCCCCTTCAGATTGCAAGCATCTGCGTTGGTTCATCGAGCAGGTCGGCGTGGACTGCTGCGACGCAATGATAATTACCACAGGAGCGGCTGCATATAGGCAAAGTGACGGTATCGCTGTCGTCCCTGCTTCCTTGTTAACTGCGTAGGCAGAGGGCGCGGGGAACACAAGGGGACGGGGGCAAAGCGTCCTTCGGACGCTGGACAACCCCCGCCGCCCTTTGGGCGGCTGCCCCCCTCGTGCGCGAGGGGGGCAGGGACGCGGGGGGACGCGAGGGCGCGTGGGTGCAAAACAAGACAAGAGAACCGTCCCCTTGTCTTGAAATGCGTCGCTAGCGACGCTATGCGAAGGGGGCATGGACGCGAGGGCGCGTGGGCGCGTGGGTGCAAAACAAGACAAGAGAACCGTCCCCTTGTCTTGTTTTAATACTTCCCGAAGCCGAAACCGGTTGGTGAACTGCCGCCACTATCGGCAGGGGGCAGCGCGAACGAACCTGCGCTGGCTGAACCTTGTGAAAGCGCCCTTCTGCCGCTGCCGTCCCTAAGCTTGAACTGCGATATTAGCTGCTGCAGCATGCCTGACTGGCCGCTCATCTCCTCGGAAGCGGCCGCGCTCTCCTCGGCAGTCGCGCTGTTTTGCTGCACGACCTGCGCGACCTGGTCTATGCCGGTGTTGATCTGCATAATGCCCATGGACTGCTCCTCGGAAGATTTGGCAATCTCACTTACGAGCTGGCTGCTCTCCATGATCCCGTTCACGATCTCCGTCAGGCTCGCGGCAGTCTCCCCGGCGATATGCACGCCCAGGTTCGCCTTCTCGATCGAGTTTTCGATCATAGCGCCGGTTTCCTTCGCCGCCTCCGCGCTCTTGGCGGCCAGGTTGCGCACTTCCTCCGCGACGACGGCGAATCCCTTGCCGTGCTGCCCGGCACGCGCCGCTTCTACGGCGGCGTTGAGCGCGAGGATGTTCGTCTGGAACGCGATGTCGTCGATAACTTTAATTACTTTGCCGATAGACCCGCTGGCTGCGTTGATGTCGTTGACGGCATTGATCATCTCATCCATCTGCCGGCTGCCCTTTTCCGCGTTGTCCTTTATCGTATCGGCCAGCGCGGCCGCTTTATTGGCCATCTCAGCGTTGGACTTCGTCTTTTGCGAAACATCGGCGATAGAGCTGGATAGCTCCTGGACGGAGGCGGCTTGCTCTGTGCTGCCCTGCGCCAGCGCCTGCGCTCCGCCGGCTATTTGCTTGGCGCCGCTGTCGACTTGCCCCGCCGCGCTGTTGATCTGGCTCAAGGTGCTGTTCGTACTGTCGAGCATATTGTTTATTGCCCGGCTCATCACGTCTCTATCGGATCGGACGTCAACGGTCACGGAATAGTCGCCGTCGGCTATCATCTGCATCACGCCTGCTTGCGCCCCTGTCGCCTGCGAGAGCTCCCGAATGCTCCGCTGCAGGTGCCCTATCTCATCGTGCCTCTCAGGGCCGGAAGCGAAGTCCTCGATTGTGTCTCCCACGGACAGCCGCGATATCTGCTTCGAGACGGTCTGGATAGGCACGACGATCCGCTTAAGGCTCTTGAGCATAAAGAACACGCCCGCAACCGCAATCACAAGGCTTGTCCCCAGCAGGATAAGCAGCGACCTGAGCTTCTCCGACTCAATCCGGTTGACAGTCAGGTCCATATCGTCGTAGTAGTTGCCGGTGCTGATATACCAGCCGTAAGGCGCGAATTTCTCGGTATATCCTCTTTTTTTGTATGAGCCGCTCTCGTCGCCCGGCTTTCCGAAATAGAACTCGGAGTAACCGCCGCCCGCGTCTCCCTGTTTGATGAACTCCTGGATGAAGAGGTTGCCTTCGAGATCCTTGGAGTTCCAGCGCATCGCGCCTTCGTTCGCGGTGTTGTAATGGACAACGCACAAACCGTCGGCCATGTCGGCCCAGAAGTAGCCGTCGTCCTTCATATCTTTGGAGCTGCTGTACCTCGTATCCCTGACAATCGCTTTCGCGTTGTCGAGCGCTGCTTCCTCGGAGAGGTAGCCGTCGAGGTAGCGCTGATGGTTCACCTTCAGCGCGCTGAGCAGAGTGTCGGTGGCGGTCTTGATGTTTGCGTCGAACTCGTACTCAGCGCGGCTGATGACTTCGTTGTAAGCGGTGTTGAAGAATATTGTCGACATCGTCGATAATATCGCGATTATCAGTATCAGTATGATTGCTGTTGGCAAAACCGTCCTGAATATAAGGCTCGCGCCTTTGCCATTTTTATTGCTGTCTTGTTGTTCCATAGCGTACGACAGTCCTTTCTGTTTGCTGTATGCCCGCGCCGTGCGGGAGCCTTCGCCATTCTAGCACAATTGCAAACCGAAAGCAATAAGGGCAACACAAGGGGGCGGTTCTCTTGTGCTGTTGCGTTCTACTTGATTTTTCGGGAGAGTTGAGTCATAATCAGGAGAGCGGAGGGTTTACGCTTATGAAAGTTTCGGTATTTGGCAGCGGCGCATGGGGCACAGCCATCGCGCTTGTGCTGCACGACAACGGCCACGAGGTGACCCTATGGTCGAAGTTTGAAGAAGAAGCCGCGGTAATACGCGACGCGAGGGAGAACCCTCTGCTCAAGGGCGTAAGCATCCCCAAAGACATAGCAGTAACTTCGCAGCTCGATGAGGCCACCGCAGAGGCCGGCGTGGCTGTGATAGCCGTTCCCTCCTTCGCTTTGCGGGAGACGACAGAAGCGCTCAAGGGCGAACTATCCGCGGACTGCCTCGTGATTTGCGTATCGAAAGGAATAGAAAAAGACGCCTCTGCCCTCTTCACCGATATTATAACCGGCATACTCGGCGCCGGGGCGCGCATCGCCTCGATATCGGGCCCGACCCACGCAGAGGAGGTCGCGCTGCGTATCCCCTCAGCCTGCGTCGCCGCCTCCCGCGATCCCGGCGTAGCGCAGCAGGTCCAGGAGCTCTTCATGAACGAACGCTTCAGGGTCTACACGTCAACAGACGTCATCGGGGTCGAGCTGGGCGCGGCGCTGAAGAACGTCATCGCAATCTCCGCGGGCATCTGCGACGGGCTCGGTTACGGCGATAACACCATTGCCATGCTGATGACGCGGGGGCTGGCTGAGATGGCGCGCCTGTGCGTCGCGATGGGCGGGCACAAGGAGACGCTTGCGGGCCTCGCGGGGCTCGGCGACCTGATCGTCACTTGCGGTTCGCGGCATTCTCGCAACCGGCGGGCGGGCGTGCTGATTGGCAAGGGCATGCCCGCAGTTGAGGCCATGCGGGAGGTCGGGGCTGTCGTCGAGGGTTACTACGCCGCCAAAGCGGCTCGCGAGTTATCGGCAAAGACCGGGGTGAGCATGCCTATCTGCGAGGAAGCATATAATGTGCTCTACGAGGGCAAGGATCCTGTCGAGGCAATGGCGCAGCTCATGGGCCGCAGCGGGAAGAGCGAGCAGTCGGGCGGCGAAGGCGCTTGGGTGATGTAGAATGGGAGCGCTGCTCAAAGGCGAGAACCACAAACTTTACCACAAGTGCCATTCGGAGCTAAAATTGCATCAACACGGCTTTGGCCGGGATACCGGAGGCTTTATATAATGAAAGCGAACAAGACCGACGGCACCGACAGCGAGCTTCCGGCGACCGACGGCACCGGCGGCCGCAAGGCTGCCGTTGACAAAGGCCCGGCAGAGCTACCACCCGGCTTGCCTGACGACAGCTTCTGTGAGCGAAAGCTTGCGCTCGGGCACGACGTGCGCCTTTTTGAGTTATTCGACGGCGACAGATTATGCACCACAATATTTGCGGATTACACCGACAAAACATTGGTAGCCGATAACCATATCACTGATCCGGTTATGACGGCCTTTGGCAATAACAAGCTGCCGACCTGGGCTGATTTTGAGTTTTTCCTGGAAGACCGCTGTATCCCTCGCCGGCGAGCGGGCCTGCGCGAATACCTTGAGGCAATCGGAGTAGGCGAGTATGACCCACTGCAAATTATTCTCAAGACCGGCGGCCGCATGGCTGAGGATAATCAGCATATCAAAATGGTGGTTTTGAAATGACAGTGAAACTTGCTTCCAATGATAAAGTTGCTGAGACATCATCAAAAGGCAATCAGGAAAAGTGGCACGATAAAGATACTGATACCTGGTACAAACTGGACCAATTCGGGTATGAAGCTCTTTCTGAATCGCTAATATCCGCCTTATTGGAGCAAAGCAACATCGAATCCGGCTTTCCTTTCACATTCGTGCGTTACAGCATGGAAAGGCTGAACGTGCATGGGGCGGAACGTACCGGCTGCGCCAGCAGGAACTTTTTGCGCAAGGGTGAGGCGCTGATAACGGTCAATCGCCTGCTTACATCTCTCCTTGGCGTCCCCCTAAGGGAAAAGCTGTCTCAGTTGACAAGCATTGGCAAGCGCATAGACTATATGGTGAAAGCCACCGTTGAACACACGGGGCTGGCAGAGTTCCCCCGCTACATAGCCTTGCTATTTGAAGTGGACTCGCTTTTTTGCAACGACGATCGGCATCTCAACAACATAGCTGTAATCCAGCGCGGTAAAGATTACGACTATTGCCCTATCTTCGACAATGGCGCGGGCCTGCTCTCCAACACTCAAATATCTCGAATGGACATAATGCCAAAGGCGCTTATCTCACCGCTTCGCGCAAGACCCTTCAATACAACATTCAACAGGCAAATGAGTGCTGTCCGCAATCTCTATGGAAGGCAGTTGGTGATGCCGAAGCTAAGCCGCGCAGAGATTTGGTCGGCACTGCAGCCATTGCTGCCTTACTATGCACAGCGCGATCGCGGATATATAACCGATCGGGTCATCGATTGCATACTGCTGCGCCAGAAAGCATTGTAGACTTCTTAAATGATACAAAAAGAAACAAAATTATTACAAAACAGTTGACAAAAGAAACAACTTCTGTTATAATCGGCAGCACCAGAGACAAAAAGGAGTGCACAACGCAATGAAACGCTGCTTAAAGATAATGCTTTTTATAGTGATTATGGCCGCAATGGCCATGGCGCTGACTTTGATAACGCTCGCCGCCGACTCGCTTGAGACGACCGATTATGTCAACCTCAGGTCCAGCGCGTCCACGAACGCGGGCGTCGTGACAACAGTCAGCGCAGGGGTCAGCGTCGAAGTCCTCGAGCATGACCCTGCGGGCTGGTCGAAAGTCAAGCTCAACTCCACGACTGGTTATATCAGGTCAGACTTCCTCACGATGCCTGCCGGGGCGCAATCCTTGGTGTTCAAGACAACCGACGGGGTCAACTTCAGGAGCGGGCCGTCCACGGACGCGAGCGTAGTCAGCACGCTCAGCCGGGGCACAGCAGTCGAAGTAGTCGAGCACGACCCTGCAGGCTGGTCCAAAGTCAGGGCAGGCGGGACCACAGGCTATATAAGGTCGGACTTCCTTTCGCTTACAGGCGTCACGGCAGCGGGCAGCCAGCCTACTACATTAAAAACAAATGACGGCGTCAACTTCAGAAAAGGCCCCTCTACGGATTCCGGCGTCATCAAGGTCCTGAGCGCCAACACGGAAGTAAAGGTTCTCGAACAGAATTCGAACGGCTGGTCGAAAGTGCAACATGATGGCGATACAGGCTATATCAGGTCGGACTTCCTCAGCAAGAACGGCAGGACTGTCGAGCTTCTTGACTGGTCAGTCGTCAGCAAGCTGATCAAGTACGGCGAGCCGATACATGTCTATGACGTAAGGACAGGGCTCACCTATTACATCGCGTGCTTCTCGGTCGGGCGCCACGCCGACGTCACGACCTTGACCAAGGAAGACACGGAGATCCACTCCAAGACTCACAACTACGTAAAATCCTGGAATGCGCGGCCTGTTTGGGTCACGATTGCCGGCCACACGATAGCGGCTTCGCTCCACGGCATGCCGCACGACGTCAGCTTCATCGCGGGCAACGGCATGACAGGCCATATATGCCTGCACTTCCTGGGCAGCACCACGACCAGCCCGTCAATGTCTTACAGGGCAGACCTGCAAAACGGCGTGCAGGAGGCCTGGGCCGCAAGGTAGGCAGTCGGGGATCGGACAAGGAGCCCGGGAAGTGTAATCCGAACTAGACACGCGCCTCCAAGCTCCATAATGATTATCCAGAGATATACCCCCCTCTTTTCATAGATGGACTGCAGCTTTCACTGTAGTCCATCTATCTGCAACACGAGGGGACGGTTCTCTTGTGCGATTCCTAAGCGGCGGGCAAGACAGGAGAACAAGACAGGAGAACCGTCCCCGTGTCTTGCCTGCTGCTACTCGTTTTCTTCGTCGTCCTCGCGATCTGACCGGTAACCGCCGTGCCCGAACCCGCGCATATCGAAACCATGCGCCCCGCCTAAATGCACTTCGAAACCTTTCGAACCGCGGCCGCGCCCGTAGACATGAATCCCGTCATCGCCGAAGTCAGCCATGAACTGCTCCCTCTGCTTGCGGCGTTCCTCATAATCGTCGCCGGGGAACTGCTCCTCGTACCTCTCGATGATTCGCCCCAAGTAGCCGCTAAACGCGGCGAGCTCCGCATCACTCAGGCAGTCGAGCACTCTGGCTATCCCGTGGACTTCGCTTTCGCCATCATCGGTTGGCGCGTTGCGCCCTTCCTCCGTCAGGCGGATTGTCACGACACGCTTGTCCTCATCGGACGGCACGCGGGTAATGTACCCGCTCTTTTCCAGTTTTGAAAGCAGCTCAGCCAGCGACTGCTTGCTCATGCCGAGCAGGTATGTGAGCTCCTTTTGACTGATTTCCGGCTTCATCCTCAGAATTGACAGAACGCGGCCTTGTCCCCTGTGTGCATCGTATTTCCTGCCGCCGGTGAATAAGCTGTTGAAAGATACCCTGTGCATCAGCATCTGCAGTTGCCTTAGCTGTTCGGTTATCCTCGTTTTGATCTCGTTCATAATTAAGTCCATTCCTTTCGTTTTTTTCTGCAGGCACAAATCGTCCATGATAAGGAATGGACTTTTTGTGCATCAACTCGCGGTTCCCGCGCGTCGCGGACTTCCCCGCAGGGGGAGCGATAGGCACATCCCTCGGTTAGCGTGATTTATCACGCTAACCTCCGTTCCGTTCGCATACCGGCGAACACGATTGCCTCCACAGGCTATCAGCAGCCTGTTGAGCGTTTCGGGGGCGCGCGGCGCTCCCCTTTTTCTTTGGTCAAGTACCTGACGGTATTCAGTATAGCTGCTCGAAACTTGTTTGTCAAGTACCTGACCAATACTTTTTTTATACACATGCCGTGAACTCTCGTGACTTCAATCGTGAGATGAAACGGCATACCTTGTTTCCCCGTTGAGTTGACAAGAACGAGCGCTACATCAAACACAGAGCAGCAAACCGACTGCAAATGCTCACAAGCAGCTCATACAGCCTGCGCACAGACAGACAGCGCGGCGACCCGCCCCACAGA
>WRJQ01000052.1 GCA_009778485.1 Oscillospiraceae bacterium | reverse complement strand
AAGGTGAAACCGTCCACTATCGAGAGGCTGATCTTCTGCCCGAACTCGACCTCGCTCCTTGCTTTGCCACGGACTATCGGGCGAATGTGCGGCTGACTGACGCTCACTATGCGCTCTGGTATTTGTATTTGTAGCAAGTCAAAATAATTGCTGGCGATTTTGCCAAATTACGTCAAATTAAAATACAGCATATTCGCTGAACACAATTTCCACCTTTAGCAGCACGTTCCCTGCTGCCCCGTGACCATATGATGTCAAGGGCTGCGTAGCAGTTGATCTGGACCCTTGAGATCATATGGTCTATGGGGTTACAATGCGAAAGCCGATGAGGTGATTGATTAATTGCTACATTCTTCCCGTATTTTAATTTGACGTTTCTATCCGCAAATAATTTGCAGTTCTACAACCAATGTCGTCGTCCGGGAATGGAGGGTAGCTCCCGAGGTCATAGGAGAACGCAAGCGCGGAGAACGGTATCATGCTGATGCAGATTAGGAGTGCCAGTATTGTTGATACTGCCTTCTTGAGTCTGTGTGACATTGGATATCCCCCTATTCGATTCCGGTTGTTTCTTCCTGGACGTCGTTGTCCGGCTTTCTGAGTGCGTTATGTGGATTGCTATAGTGTGTTCTTAGGCTGCAGAACTTCCGTCTGCGCTCGTCTGGAGGGCGATGCTCCCCTGACTGTCGTATGCGCTGCTAGCGGCGCTGCGCATTCCGTATTAACCATCTTCGGTAAGCAACTCCCTTATTTCGTCGTCATCCCAGAACTCATTCGACAGATAAGTCTCTCCATCGGCATCTTTCACATAGATGACTTCAGGGCGGTTGGTGCTGTCAACAGGACTTCTTTGATATTTGAAAATCAGTCATACGGGTCTGTGTCTGCGAAGACCGTTACACCTCGCGAACGTATATCGCCGGTGAACAAGCGCATCACATGCGCGACGGTTTGCCTGACTTTCTTGTTGTTGTCGCAGCTTATAAGTAGCCTGTACCTGAACCTGTTGTTGACCTTCGCCACGTACGCCGGGGCAGGTCCGAGGATTTTTACCCCCCTGGCTCCCCGGAAGTACCCCAGAAGCATCTCTTTAAGCGCGCTGCAAGCCGATATGACTGCCATTTCATTCAAGCCGCTAACTGCCAGCGATATAAGGTCGCGCACCGGAGGGCTGCCTAAAGTCTCCCGCAGCGCGAGCTCGCGCTCATAAAACCCGTCGTAATCCTGCCTTGAAGCCAGCAGGACAATTTCGTGCCGGGGGTTAAAGGTCTGGATGACCGCCCTGCCCTGCTTGCCTCCCCTGCCCGAACGGCCGATTACCTGCGTTATCAAAGAGAACGCCTTCTCGTACGCGCGGTAATCGCTCATATACAGCATAGAGTCGGCAGAGAGGACCCCCGCGAGCGTGACATTCTCGAAGTCCAGCCCTTTTGTGACCATTTGCGTGCCGAGGAGTATCTGCGCCCCGCCTTCGCGGAACTTAGACAGGAGCTTTTCATGCGAGTTGAGGCGGGAAACCGAGTCTGCGTCCATCCTAATCACGCTCGCATCCGGGAAAATCTCGAGCAGTTCGGCCTCGACCTTTTGCGTCCCCGCGCCAACGAACCTCAGGCTGCTGTCGCAGTCCGGGCACGCGGGCGGGAGCGGCAGTGAGTAGCCGCAATAGTGGCACAGCATACGGCCGTTTGCCGAATGGTAGGTCATAGGAACGCTGCATCTTTCGCAGCGGAAAACGTAGCCGCAGTGCCCGCAAGTGACCAGCGGGCTGGTTCCGCGCCTGTTGACGAAAAGAATGCTCTGCTCGCCTGCGAGTAGGTTCGACTCAATCTCCGCACGCAGAGTATAGCTTAGAATGCCCGCGTTGCCGTCTTTCAGCTCCTCCTTCATATCCGTAATGATTACCGGAGGCAGTTCCATCTCGTTGTATCTGTTCGCTATGGAAAAAAGGCTGTACTTCCCTATCCTGGCGTTATGCATGCTCTCGACCGAAGGCGTCGCCGACGACATTAGCAGCAGCGCGCCCGCCCTGGTCACCCGGTACTTCGCGACCTCCCGGGCGTGGTATCGCGGGCTGCTCTCGGACTTGTATGTATGCTCCTGTTCTTCGTCGAGCACAATCAGCCCGATGTTTTCCAGCGGAGCGAACACGGCGGAGCGGGTCCCTACCACTACGCGGACCGCGCCTGTCCTAATGCGCTTCCATTCGTCGTACCTCTCGCCTGTGCCAAGCGCGCTGTGGAGCACCGCAACGCTGTCCCCGAAGTGCTGCGTGAACACCGCGACCATCTGCGGAGTCAGGGCAATCTCGGGTACAAGTACGATGGCCGTCTTCCCCATGGACAGTGTTTCTTCGATGAGCTTTATGTAAACCATAGTCTTGCCGCTGCCTGTCACGCCGTGGAGCAGGGCTGCGGCCGGGGCGCCGCCCCTGAGCATCGGCAGTATGCTGCTATATGCGGCAATCTGCTCGTCGTTGAGCGTTATGGGGCCTTTGTCTTCAGCACGCGGCGCGGGCGGGCGCCTGTACACCTCGCGTTCTTCAAGGGTCAGCGCGCCAAGCCTTGCGAGCGCGGTAACGCTGCCGGCAGGCGCGCCTGTATGGTAGACAATGTCTTTGACCGGCATGCTTCCCGCATCCGCCATGAACTCGAGTACCGCCGCCTGCTGCGGAGCGCGCTTTCGCCGCTGCGAGGCTATGATCTTCGCTTCTTCCGGGTCAATGCCAAGCGAGGCTATCGCGACGGTCTTGTCGCGCTGCCGCTGCACTCCGTCCTTGAACCACATGCCGGCAGGCAGCATGGCGCGCAACGCCTCGAATACCGTGCAAAAGAACCTGTCGCTCATCCAGAGCGCCAGTTTTATCGTCTCCTCATCGAGCACGGGCGTATCGTCCAGCAGTTCGTTAATCTCTTTGAGATTCGCGTATTCGCTCGATGGCTCGACCGACAGTATTACCGCTTCTTTTTTCTTGTTGCCACGGCCGAACGGTACTATTGCCCTGATTCCGGGGACTGCTTTGTCCCGGAGTTCAGCAGGTATGACATAATCGTATGGTTTGTCGATTGCGAAGGTCGCCGCTGAAACAGCCATCCTCGCTATCGCCCTGCCTCCCCCCTGATACGCAGGAGCGTTAGGAGCGTTTAGCGCAGGTTCAGTCATCGATATTTGTAACCTTTAAGACGCCATTGGCAATCTCGTCGATCGCTTGCGAAACCGGCTTCTCGCAGTTCACTCCTTCGTGTTCGCTTGCGTAGCCGGATATTTCTCTCGCGCGACGCGCTATGATGTTTACGAGTAGGTATCTGCTGTTCACCTGGGTGAGCAGGCTTGCCAGTGAGGGGTAAAGCATTTTTATCAGTCCTTTCGGTATGGTAGCAGCGGGGTCTGCTATCCGCAGCATTCGTCATCCCGGGCTTGACCCGGGATCCCATGAGTTGGGCGCATACGGTGATGGCATTGCGTGTCAACTCCGCAATGACGCTCATGTATTGTCCAGTATTTCTATTATCTCTGTTACAGCTCTTTCGATATCGTCGTTTACGACGATGTTTGTATATTCGCTCTTGTGCCCGAGTTCAGTTTTCGCCTGCAGGAGCCTTGCCGCCAGCTTATCCTCCGAGTCGGTGCCGCGCCCGCGCAGCCGGCGTTCGAGCTCTTCCATGCTTGGCGGGACTATGAATATTGTCATGGCGCCCGGCATTATGTCAATCACCTGCCGCGCCCCCTGGACCTCGATTTCCAGCAGGACGTCTTTGCCGGCGTCTATGGCGTCCAGCACGGGTTTCTTTGGCGTCCCATAGTAGTCGCCAACGTACTCGGCGTACTCCAGGAAGTCGCCGCCGCGTATCATTCGCAGGAACTTTTCCGTGTCTATGAAGTGATACGCCTCGCCGTCTTTTTCACCCTCGCGAGGGGCCCGCGTCGTCGCGGAGACTGACATGACTATTTCCGGGCGCAGCTTGAGAAGCCTTTCTATCACCGTGCCCTTGCCGGCGCCCGAAGGCGCCGAGATTACAATAAGCCTGCCTCTTTCATTCATTTGCCGCGTTCTCCGTCAGGTGGTTCTTATCCTCTATACGTCCAGCGATAGTCTCCGGCTGCAGCGCGGAGAGGATAACGTTGCCGCTGTCCGTCGCGATGACCGCGCGCGTTCGCCGCCCGTATGTCGCGTCGATGAGTTTGAATGTCTCCCGCGCGTTCGATATAAGGCGCTTGATCGGCAGCGACTCCGGGCTGACGACCGCAACGATCCTTTCGGCGCAGACCATGTTTCCGAAACCTATATTGACCATCTTCATGCCGGCCCTCCCGATGTCGTCGTCGCAAACTCCACTCCGCGGCGAACTTCAGTTCGCTTCGCCCATCACAAGTTCGGGCATACGCTCCGTTTCGTTGCTCCTCCTATTCAAACACGACCCACTTCGTTGGGCTCGTGTTTGAATATCCTGCATCACTCCACATTCTGCGCGTGCTCCCGTATCTTTTCGATTTCAGCCTTGAGTTCAACCACGACTTTAGTGAGCTGCGAGTCGTTGCACTTCGACCCTATCGTATTGGCCTCCCTGTTAAGCTCCTGCGCGAGGAAGTCAAGCTTCCTTCCTGCAGGCTCGTCGCTTTCGAGGGTTTCCCTGAACTGCGCGACATGGCTCCGCAACCTCACAGTTTCTTCATTGATGGCAACTTTGTCCGCGAACAGCGCGGCTTCAGTCAGGATGCGCTGCTCATCGATCCCGGTTGTTTGCAGCACTTCCGCCATCCGCGCTTCGAGCCTCTCCATGTACTCCACTACTGTCCGGGGAGAGATTTCGTCGGCGGCGTCCGTGAGCCTGCATATCTCGTCGAGGCGCGCGCTGACGTCCGCCCTGATGCTGTCCCCTTCACGCCTTCGCGTCTCGTCGTGCTGGTCGAGCGCCATGGTCAAGACGGAACAGATGGCAGCGCCGAGCTGTTCTGCGTCTTCTTCTTTTTTTACTGCGCTGAGCACATCCGGAAACCTGACGAGGTCCGCGACTGTGTACCCGGCGTCCACGCCGTATCTGTCGGCCAGCTCCTCAAAAGCGTTGATATACGCCTTCGCCAGCGTGTGGTTTACGCTGATCGCTATGTCGTCGGCTTTGGATGTATCTACCGTGACGAAGACGTCGGCTTTCCCCCGGGAGATGTATTTTTGCACGATGCCTCTCATCGTTTCCTCAATCGGCAGGAACATGCGGGGCATCTTTATAGTGCAATCGAGGTGCCTGTTGTTGACTGTCTTTAACTCGACGGTTATTTCAACCGGCCCGGAGGAACCTTTCGCGGCGCCGAAGCCTGTCATGCTCTTTATCATTCAGGTTACCTGCCCCTTATGGCGTCACGGGGTTCGGGGAGTCTTTTTCCGCGTCGACCCAGAATGGCGGCTTCATAAGCTCGATGTCCGGTAAGAGGCCGAGCATCTTCAGGCCGCGCCTGAGGAATGCATCCCAGTATCTCCATTCGTGGGTGCCTGCGCCTTCTTCGTATATGTGCTTGAAACCGATCTCGTTCATATACGCGCTGAGCGCCCTGTTGCCGTACACGAGCATATCGTTGTAGCCGCAGGTGAAGTAGAGATTTGGGAAGTCCTTCCCTTTTTCCAGTACGCGCTTGGCCAGCACGCGCAGGTTTTTATCCGTATTTTCGAGCTCGTCAAGGTCTCCGAATGTCTCCTCAAAATAGCCCCTTGTTGCGCCCATTGGCGACGGCTCGTCGGTGGTGTCCTTCGCGCGATCCGCCACGAGGGCCGAGGACAAGGCTATGGTATGCCCGAATGTTTCGTGGTGCTTGAGCCCGTTGTAAAGCGCTCCGTAGCCGCCCATGGAAAGCCCGGCGACGATTGTGTCGTCGCGCTCATGCGAAAGCGGGAAGATTTTCCTTGTGAACTCAACGAGTTCCTTGCCGATAAATGTGCTGTAGAGCCTTCCCGAGCGTTCGATGTCCACGTAGAATGAGTTCTCGCCCGAAGGCATCACGACCGCGAAATCGTACATCTGAGAAATCTCGCCGATGCTTGTTCCTGTGATCCAGTCGCTGCAATCTCCCGTGAAGCCATGCAGGAGGTAGATAGTCTTAAAAGGTTTATCCTGCTTTTTTGGCACGCCGAGCCTCATGTCCGCCGGTATAAGCACGTTGACAGATACTTGCCTGTTGAGCGATTGCGACGCGAAATTACCTTGAAACCATGCCATTTCTATCAATCCTTTCTACTGAATTTATTGTATTATGGGATTGCGGCTCTGAGGCCGCAATGACGAGAGTAGTGCTGAACAATTACTTTTTATGTACTCTTGTCATATATAGGCTGATGACTTTTGAAAAGCCGTAATCGTAGAGGGCGAATATCGCGGTGCCTGCAGCGGCTATAATCAGGTACCCCGGGGAGTAGCTTCCAAAATCGAACACCAGTTCTTTGATCAGCAGATACATCAGCAAGAGCGCTACGTTGAACAGGGCTATTTTCAGCGCCCATTGCGCGGGCATTGACCTGACTCGCTCGATGAAATTTTTCGCAATCGGGTAATAGCCGAAGAACATGAGGTACAGGAATGAAACCGATTTTGACGGCATGACGAGCAAGCTCAGCAAGGAGCTGCAGGCGAAGACGTAGAATCCCGCGCCAATGCCTGATTCTATGACGGCAGCGGCTGTGAATATCGCTGAAAACGCCGCTATGCTCAAGTCTCCGGAAGGCCAGACCGTCGCGGCGAAATGCGAAACGAGCGTTAGTGCGGCGAGCAGCGCGGATAAGGTAAGCGTGCGAGTTTTTCCATTGCCTTTCATCGGCATCTGCAGCAAAGGTTCATGCACATCATCGCCGTGCAGATATCGCAGGCGTCGCAGCCGCCGCGGCTGACAGCGCCGCTGCCGTAAGATCCGTACGGGTATCCTCCCCGGCTCATGTACTCCAGAGCCTGCCTGTACTCCGCGTTGCCGGGGTCCATAGAGGAAGCGGCTCGATAGTGCTGCATCGCGTCGTCGAGCCAGCCGCGCCGGTAGTATATACTCCCTGTCAGGAAGTGCCATTCCGCTGTCCTTGCAGGGAATGAGCTGAGCAAGCTCTCGGCATAGTCGAGGTCGCCTGAGTTGATGGCGGAGCGTACTTGCGCTCCCTCGGCAGTGCCTCCCCTGCCCCCGCCGGCTCCCCCGCCGGAGGCAAAGCCCGCAGCTCCGCCTTCGCGCATACGTACGATGTCGTTGTACGCCTCGTTGATCTCTTTCATCTTCTCCTGGGCGAGATCCGCGAGAGGGTTGTCGTGGTAATTGTCGGGATGGTACTTTCGCGCCAGCTCCCGATAGGCTTTTTTCACTTCCTCGTCGGAAGCGCTCTCAGCTACTCCGAGTACGCCGTAAGGATTGTTCATACGCTCTCCAATTTCAGGTGGGCTGCACCCGTAACCCGATGTAATATGCCAGAATTCAGGAGTCAGGAGTCAGAATATAGACGAGGGTTACGTAGTTTCGTGTTCTTGATTATGCTAATGCTTCTGTAAGTTACTGTAATGCTTTATGCAGAGTTCGCCGACCACCCGGGAACGCACGTCCGGCATGCCAAGGCAGATCGTGTTTCTGACCGTATCGGTCCAAATGCTCACCGGAAGGAGCTCAAATGCGGAGCAGACCAGGTTATTCGAATGCGCCAGCGTCGTGTTAAGCCGCTCTTTGCCCTCATCGGTCATCTTGCCTTGTTCGGGGGGGCAGTTTGCTGCGACAGGATTGTACGCTCCCGCTTGCACGTCCTTTTCATAGTCGTCGCACGCGTCCATAAGGTAAATCCAGCGCCCCACATGGTACAGCATCTGAGATATGGGGCGCAGCTCCTCTTCAGGGGCGCCGTCGGGCGCAGCCGCTTGAAGTATCGCGGCGAACTTGTCCGCAGCCTCGTCCATGGATGCGCCGCCGCTTCTTTCAAGTTCCGAGAGCTCCGCGATGGCCGTGCGCGCGGCCGAGTCGAAGCCCGGCAGCTCCCGCGCAGCCTTCCTGTACGCTCGCCGCAGGAGCGCAGCCATGAAGCGTTGCGGCAGGGACTTGAAGAAGCGTTCATCGCAGATCGAGTCCCGGAGTTTCCACCAGCTGAGAATAACGTTGTAGCCGGCGCAGTCGTCCAGTGCCCCGTTGCGTGTGTAGTAGCGTTTTTTCCTAAGAGGGCTCGCGGCGCAGCGGGCCTTTTTTATATACGCGCGTTCGTATATTGGTTCCTGCTCGCGTCCTGCCGTAACGGGGCGTTTCACATCCCACAGCAGCATGGCCAGGAAAACAAGCTCATAACTCAGCGTGAAACGCGCCACAGCGCCGTACTTGGCGCCGATTGCGCGGCAAAGGCCGCAGTAGCACGCCCTGAACCGCTCAAGCTCGCTGACTTTTAGCTCGCCCTGCAGCGGGCGCAGATACCCGAACATAGCCCTCTACGCGCTTTCTATCCTGACTGTGACAGTGCATGAGCCTATTGCGCCGACGTCGCTGATGTCGCTGTCCATGTATATCCGGGCCGGGACTACGTAGGTGCCCGGATCGTGATCGGACATATCCGCAGTCACCCAGATGTTCTCTGCTGTGATATTCTCCAACGACGCGCGCTCGCCCCGCAGCATTACGTCCGTGCTTTGCGTGATTACCGTGGCCTTCATGTCCCTGGGCACGTTAATTGCGAACAGGGTAGACACGCTAAGGTGCTTAATCTCTAGCCCAAGGACTTCGACCGTGACAAGGGCTTCGGTGACAGCAGATTCATTGGTGAAACCGTTTTGCAGGATAATCGGGTACATATCCGTATACGTGCTGCCGAACTTCGTGACGTCGATAGCAGTCAGCGTAATGCTGTTGTAGTCCATGACGGCGTCCGGGTCGCCTGAGACCGTCACGAAGGCGGGGTGCACGGTGACTCTCGTGTTTTGCTCTGTAGCTCCCGCGCCGTAAACGAGCTCCACGGTCAGGTTGACATCCTTAATCATGCTGATCGGCACGGTCACGTGCACGGTATCCTGGCTGAATGACAGCGCATTGTACTGGGCCTCTTCGAGTTCCTCGCTTTCGTTGTCGATAAGCACGAATGACAGGTCGGCGTTGTATGTCGTGGCAAGGTTCTCCCTCGGTATCGGGACGACCGCTTTGTCAATCCTCGACACTATTGCCTCCGGGCCGTAGACAGTAATGACCTGCGGGCTCCATTCAGGGGTCTTTGCCAGGAACTCGGCGGATGAGGTCCCGCCGTTATATATGACGTCGACGCGTATATCCCTGTAGTGCATCACGTCGACGGTCAAAGCGACCCGGCCGACAGAGGGCGACATCCGGGTTATAAGAGAGCTGTCGACGTCGCTCGGGTAGACAATGTTATACTCCAGGTACGCCGGCCCTTCCGAGCGTATTTCGGATAGATCGACAGTCAAAGAGACGCTCCTGTTGCTGAGTTTGGAGACCACGGAGCGCGGCGCCTCGCCTCTTAGGGTAACGGCTCTTGTGACAGTCGACGCGATTACGAGCCCGCGGTCGTTGAATATCTCTTCGCCCAGGAACTCGAAATAATCCGAGTCAATGACGATCTCGAAAGGCACGTCGCGGTTCTCGCTGATCTCGACGAACATCCATAGCACGATTGACACCAGGAGCGAGAACGCTATATAGAAGGGTTTGCTTGAGAAAACCCTGTTCAGTTTTACGCCAATCATCGCTTATCCACCTTCTGTTTGCGCGCTGTCTTCGCTTTCGTCCTGCCGGTCTTCCTCTTGGCCCTCGCGCGCGAAACCGCGCTGCTTTGCGTGAGCTCGCTCCTGAGCATCGTCTCAAATGTCTCGCGGTTGAGGCGGCGTTTGAGCATGCCGTCGACCGCAACGGATATGAAGCCTGTCTGTTCGGACACGATGACAGCCACAGCGTCCGAGCGCTCGCTGATGCCCACCGCTGCCCTGTGCCTCATGCCGAGGCCGCTGGCAAGGTTGGCGTTGTTCGTGAGTGGCAGCATGCAGGCTGCGGACGTGATGCGCGCGTCGCGTATCAGCAATGCCCCGTCGTGCAGGGGCGAGTTGTGGTAGAAAATATTCTGAAGCAGTTCGGATGTGATCTGCGCGTCGAGCTGCGTCCCTGTCGCCCCGTAGTCGTTCAGGCCAATCTCGCGCTCGAACACGATAAGCGCGCCTGTTTTGCTTTTTGCCATAATCTCACAGGCTGCCACGACGTGCGAAAGCATGACTTCGAAGTCTTCGTTCTTCACCCGCCTTCGGAACAGTGAGCCCGACCGCCGGCTGCCCATGTGCTCGAACAGTTTCCTTAGTTCGGGCTGGAATAGCACGACAAGCACAATGACTCCCATCTGCAGCGTCTGGTTGAGTATGAACTTCATTACCTTCAGGTTGAATAGGTTCGATACATACGCGACGGCTAGTAATATGATTATACCGTTTATGACGCTGCCGGGGCTTGTGCGCCTCATGACGATAAGCACGCGGTAGAGCAAATAGGCAATAGCAAGTATATCGACGATATCCCAGACCCTTATCGTCTGGTTAAGCGTCGTCAATAAGCTTACTGTTGTGTCATAAAGTTCTCTAAACGATATCATATCTCAATTATACATTACGCCGCCGCTTCGGTCAAGTGCCAAGGGAGCCTTGGAGCAGCACGGCTGCAGTAGCGGATACTCCCGTGCCGTCGCCTGTGAAGCCCATTTTCTCTTCCGTCGTCGCCTTTACGCTGATGTTGCCGACGTTCGTTCCAAGCGCTCCCGCTGTTTTCTCCCTCATCTGGCCGATATAGCTTGAAATCCGGGGCGATTGGAGGACGATCGTCACGTCCGCGTTCCCGAGGGCATAACCTTCCGCCAGCACAGCGTCATAGACGATTTTCAGCAACTCGATGCTGTCGGCATCCTTCCACTTTGGATCTGAGTCCGGGAAGAACGCCCCTATGTCACCCAGCGCAGCAGCGCCCAAAAGCGCGTCCATGAGCGCGTGGAGCGCGACGTCCGCGTCCGAATGTCCGTCCGGGCCGAAGCCGCAAGGGATCTCCACCCCGCACAAGACGAAGCGCCGCCCTTCCTTAAGGCGGTGCGCGTCGTACCCATACCCGATCCTCATAGCCTCAAGCCTCACTTTTCATAATCGCTTCTGCGGTAATTATATCTTCTAAAGTCGTGATTTTGATGTTGAGTGGCGAGCCTTCCGTTATATAGACCGGCGCGCCGATTAGCTCGGCTGCCATGCAGTCGTCCGTTACGTTTATCGACTTCTTGAATGCGTATGTCAGAGCGGCTTTGATTAGGTCCGCCGTGAACACTTGCGGAGTCTGCACTTCAAAGAGGCCATCCCTGTCGATAGTCTCGATCGCCATGCCGTCGCGCACTCTCTTCACTGTCGAGGATACGGGGATTGCGGGCGCAGCGGAGTGCTTCTTACGCGCGGCCATGACTGCCTGCGCAATTACGCTGCTGCTGACGCAGGGGCGCGCGCCGTCGTGTATCGCGAGCAGCATAGCTTTTTTCGATGCTGCCATTGTGCCGTTGAGTACTGATTCCAGCCTCGTTTCGCCGCCTGTGATGACTTTCGAAGCCTTATCTATTTTGAAGTCGGCGCACAGCGCGGCAGCGCGTTCCAGGTTCTCGCCGCTGACGACGAGTATAATCTCGTCGATAGCCGCAGAGTTTTGAAACGCAAGCAACGTGTGCGCGATCACCGGGGCTCCGGCTATGTCAATAAAGAGTTTGTCCCTGCCGCCCATCCTTTCCGACTTCCCCGCTGCAGCGATAATGGCGCAGCAAAACGCGGCGGAGTGCTTCCCTATAGCTCCGGTTCTTGGTCTATACTTAGCCATAATCTACAAGCACCTTTCAATCCGTGAACATAACATCGCATATCAGCTTGATATTTTTGCTTGTGAGCGCTCCAATTTCTGTGTACACGCTTTCGCCCTCTGATAAACGCAGTACTAGATTCCCGATACGAACAGCAGTAATGATGTACCTATTACCACTATATGCCAGCAGCTGATCCACAGCACGTATTGTTATTGAGTTGCCGAGTAGTACATCGACATCTTCAGATATACTAGTGATTTGACACAATTAGATATTAATGATATACTATACCCAAATATCCTTGGAGGTGGGTGTAGTTATGAAGAAAAAGTACAGCGTGACCCTTTCGAACGAAGATTGGACATATGCACATGATATTTTAGAAAGCAACAAGACCGCCATTGGGTTCCGAAAACGGGCAAGCGTCCTAATAATGCTGGACGAAGGAGA
>WRJQ01000051.1 GCA_009778485.1 Oscillospiraceae bacterium | reverse complement strand
AAAGCAATATCAGGAAAATCAAACACGAGCCCAACGAAGTGGGTCGTGTTTGAAGAGGAGGAGCAACGAAACGGAGCGTATGCCCGAACTTGTGATGGGCGAAGCGAACTGAAGTTCGCCGCGGAGTGGAGTTTGCGACGACGATGAGGAGAACAGGCATGAAAAAAGTAGCGGTGATAATGGGTTCGGACAGCGACATCGATACCGTATCGCAGGCCATAAAGCAGCTCAATGAGTTTGAAATCCCTACTGAAGCGAGAGTTATCTCCGCGCATCGTACGCCGCATGAAGCCGAGCGCTTCGCTTCAAACGCCGCAGGGAACGGCTTTGGCGCCATCATTGCGGCAGCAGGCAAATCCGCGCACCTCGCCGGGGTCATAGCGGCATACACAACACTGCCCGTCATCGGGCTGCCTCTAAAATCCTCCACTATGGACGGCCTCGACAGCCTGCTGTCGATTGTCCAGATGCCCTCGGGCGTTCCGGTCGCGACAGTCGCAATTGACGGGGCTCGAAACGCGGCAATACTGGCAGCGCAGATACTTGCAGTTTCAGACGACGCCCTGGCGGAAAAGCTTGCAGCCTTCAAACAACGCATAGCAGACGAGACCCGCCGGAAAGACGAGAAGCTGCAAAGCTCGCTTAGACGTACCTGAACAGACACGAAAAAACAGAGAAGACGTGAGCAAAATGAGTGACAGCAAATCCGGCAGCTACAAACTCGCCGGCGTAGACGTAGAGGCGGGTTACAAATCGTTCGACCTGATAAAGAACCATTTGGAAAAAACGCGCCGCGCCGGGAGCATTGGCGAGGCCGGCGGCTTCGGCGGCCTTTTTGAGCCTGATCTCAGGGGGATGAAACGGCCTGTGGCCGTCTCCGGGACCGACGGGGTTGGCACGAAACTGAAAATAGCCTTTATGATGGACAAACACGACACCATAGGCATCGACTGTGTCGCCATGTGCGTCAACGATATTATCTGCGCCGGCGCGCAGCCGGCCTTCTTCCTCGATTATATCGCGATGGGCAGGAACATTCCCGAGCGCACGGAGCGCATCGTAGCGGGGGTAGCCGAAGGCTGCATTCAGGCAGGCTGCGCGCTTGTGGGAGGCGAGATGGCGGAGCACCCGGGGTTGATGCCTGATGACGAGTACGACATAGCGGGCTTCTCTGTCGGGTTTGTCGATCATGACAGTATGATTGACGGCAAGACAATCGTGCCCGGCGACGCGATTATAGGGCTCGCTTCATCCGGCCTGCACTCTAACGGTTACACGCTTGTCCGGAAGATTCTGTTTGCGGGCGATTGCGATCTCGAAGCTCGCGTACCCGATTTCGGATGCACGCTGGGCGAAGAGCTCCTGCGCCCGACGAGGATATATGTCAACGCAATCATGGGGCTGGCGACTAAGTTCCGGGGAAAAATCAAAGGCATCTGCAACATAACCGGCGGAGGCTTCTACGAGAACATCCCGCGTATGCTGCCGGATGGGATCCGCGCCGGAATAAACGCCGCCGGAATACCTGCGCTGCCTGTGTTTTCCATGCTGGCGAAAATGGGCGCGATTCCGCAACGCGATATGTACGCGACCTTCAACATGGGCGTCGGCATGGCGATCGCTGTGGCTGCCGACGCCGCCGACGCCATGATTGCCGAGCTGCGCTCTATGGGGGAAAAACCGATAGTGCTCGGCACGTGCGAGCAGGGAGAAAAGGGGGTTGATCTTATATGGTGAAATCAGCGGTGCTGGTTTCGGGGGGAGGGACGAACCTCCAGGCGATTATCGATGCGAATTTATTCGGTGAAATAGTGAACTTTGAGTTATCGGCCGTCATATCATCAAAGCCGGATGCTTACGCGAATGAGCGCGCGAGGTACGCGGGAGTACCTGTATATGTGGTCGACCGTGCTGTCTTCCCGAACCGATCCAGCTTCACGAAAGCGATTTTGGACAAGCTGCGCGACCTGGAGATCGAACTCGTCATATATGCCGGGTTCAACTATATATTGGACAGCCAGCTCATTAAGGCGTATGAGAATAAGATAATCAACATACACCCTTCGCTTATCCCGTCGTTTTGCGGACCCGGCTACTATGGTTTGCGAGTGCACGAAGCGGTCCTGTCCTACGGGGCGAAAGTTACGGGCGCGACAGCGCATTTTGCGACGGAGGCAGCGGACGACGGGCCGATTATTCTGCAAAAAGCCGTGCCTGTGCGCGAAGGGGATACCGCCGAATCCCTTCAGCGCAGGGTAATGGAAGAAGCTGAATGGAAACTCCTGCCGGAGGCGATTTCCCTGTTCTGCGCAGGCAGGCTGCAAGTGGATGGCAGGATAGTGACGATAAGGAGCTGTTGATAAATAAGTTGAACATAAATACAAGGCGAGATGTGCAAATTATTTATCAACAACTCCTAAGGGAGCAAGCGCCGGATGGCGCGGCGCGTTCGGGGGCTGACCGGAATGGTTAGCGTGATAAATCACGCTAACCGAGGGAATGTGCCAATCGCTCCCCCTTCGGGGAAATCCGCGACGCGCGGGAACCGCGAGTTGATGCACAAAAAGTCCATTGCTTTTCATGGACGATTTGTGTCTGAAGTTAAGCGAAAGGAATGGACTTTAATGCCTGTTGATATCACCGCGCTGCTGCGCGTGAACAAATACCCGGGTCGCGGTATTGTACTTGGCGCCAGCAGTGACGGCGGCAAACGCATTGCCGCATACTTCATCATGGGACGCTCTGAAAACAGCAGGAACCGCGTTTTTGAAAAGACACGCGACGGAATACGAACCGCGGCGTTCGACCCTGCCAGGCTGACTGACCCGTCGCTTGTGATTTATCACCCGTTGAGGCAGGCCTGCGGGTCGCTGGTCATTGCCAACGGGGATCAATCAGACACGATCTGCGAATATCTTGGCAATGGGTCATCATATGCAGACGCGCTCATGACACGCGAGTACGAACCGGATCCGCCCATTTTCACTCCGCGCATATCGGGGCTTGTCAGAAGTGATGGCAGTTGTTCGCTGTCGATACTAAAAAAAGCCGAAGGCGAAGATGTTCACACAGCGCGCTACTTCTTCGAGTACTCCGGCCTGTCCGCAGGAGCAGGCCTGTTCTTGTCGACATATAACATTAGCCGAACTGGGAACAGGCGAGCCGATGAGGTCGGCGCCACGCCGAAGCCCTTTGCAGGCGAACCGGCGCAGGTAACGATTGACTACTCTTCCGGATTGTCGGCGTTCGCGAATGAAATATGGGAATCGCTTGACGGAGATAACAAGGTGTCGCTGTATGTAAGGGAAACGGATATCGCGACAGGAGCGTACGACGATGTTATAATCAACAAACACAGGGAAGGGTAGAATGAACGAGATCGAGCTAAAATACGGATGCAACCCAAACCAGAAACCCGCACGGATATTTATGCACTCCGGCGAACTCCCGGTCGAAGTTCTGGGAGGCAGGCCCGGCTACATCAACTTCTTAGACGCGCTCAACGGGTATCAGCTTGCGCGCGAACTCAAGGAGGCGACGGGCTATCCCGCTGCGGCGTCTTTCAAGCACGTATCTCCCGCAGGGGCCGCCATAGGCCTGCCGCCGGGAGAGGCCGATATGAAGCGGGCATATATAGCCGCGAGCACCAAACTGTCGCCGCTTGCCTGCGCTTACGTCCGAGCCAGAAGCGCTGACAGAGTGAGTTCATACGGCGACTGGGCAGCGCTGTCGGACGTATGCGACGAAGAGACCGCCTTGACGCTGGCGCCGGAAGTTTCTGACGGGGTCATTGCGCCGGGGTACACGGAAGAAGCGCTCGCAATACTGCGCAAAAAGCGCGCAGGTTCTTACAACATCGTAAGCATTGACCCTGAGTACTCGCCGGCCGGCATTGAAAGAAAAGACGTATACGGAATCACTTTCGAGCAGGGGCGCAACGAAATCCGCATTACTGCCGAAATGCTCGCGAACATAGTTACGAAAGCAGATGAAGGCTTTCCCGAAGAAGCGGTCAGGGATTTGCTCATATCACTGATAACTTTGAAGTACACGCAATCAAACTCCGTCTGCTTTGCGCTTGGCGGGCAGGTAATAGGAGTGGGCGCAGGCCAGCAGAGCAGAATCCTATGCACGCGCCTCGCTGCGGCAAAGGCGGATAACTGGTGGCTCAGGCAACATCCTGCCGTGCTTGGCCTGCCGTTCCGGGAGGACGTAAAGAGGCCTGAGCGCGATACCGCCATCGACGTACTCTTGTCAGACCAAAGCGAAGACGTGCAAAGAGATGGCGCATGGCAAGAACTGTTCACTTCCAGGCCGGAAGCGCTCCGCGATGAGGAGAAGAGGCAGTGGATATCGAAGCTGTCCGGCGTTTCGCTGGGCAGCGATGCTTTTTTCCCGTTTCGCGACAACATTGACAGGGCGCGCAGGTCGGGAGTGGCGTATATAGCGCAGCCGGGGGGCTCGATCAGGGATAACGACGTGATAGCGGCCTGCCGGGAGCATGGGATATCCATGGCATTTACAGGCGCGAGACTGTTTCATCATTGACCTAAGGAGACTGAACTTATGAACATACTGGTTGTCGGAGGCGGGGGGCGCGAACACGCGATATGCGCGTCGTTGCGACGGTCGCCGAGAGTTGAAAAGCTGTGGTGCGCGCCGGGGAACGGCGGCATATCCGCAATCGCCCAGTGCGTCGACATTGCCGCGACTGATGTTGAGAGAATGGTTGGCTTTGCGAAAGCCGAGTCTGTCGATCTCGTCGTAGTCGCGCCGGACGACCCGCTTGCAATAGGCATGGTGGACGCGCTCGAGGCAGCGGGCATTCGAGCCTTCGGACCGCGTAAAAACGCTGCCGCAATCGAGAGCAGCAAGGCGTTCGCAAAGGAACTCATGCAAAAGTATGGGATACCGACTGCCCGCTATGCGGTTTTTGACGACGGGAGCGAAGCGAAGTCTTACATCGTGCGGCATGGCGCGCCGATAGTCGTCAAAGCGGACGGGCTGGCCCTCGGGAAGGGAGTCGTAGTCGCGCTGGACGTTGACACGGCGATCGAGGCGATAGATTCGATGATGCTGGATAAAAAGTTTGGAGAAAGCGGCAACAGGGTCGTAATCGAAGAGGTTATGACCGGGCCCGAAGTGACCGTGCTCGCCTTTACGGACGGGAAAACCATTATCCCGATGCTCTCTTCGCAAGACCACAAGCGCGCCAGGACGGGGGACCTTGGCCCGAACACAGGGGGCATGGGCGCGTTCTGCCCGGCGCCGAACTATACGGACGACGTCGCGGAAACATGCATAAAGACTATCTTTCAGCCTACTATTGACGCCATGCGCAGCGAAGGCCGCCCGTTCAAAGGGGTTATATACTTTGGGCTTATGCTGACGCCGGGCGGGCCGCGCGTTATCGAGTATAACGCGCGGTTTGGAGACCCGGAGGCGCAGCCTGTTCTAGCGCTGCTCAAGACGGACTTGCTTGAAATATTCGATGCGATCATCGACGAAAAGCTGGGCGAGGTAGATATCGAGTGGCACGAAGGATTCGCCTGTTGCGTCATCATGGCGAGCAAAGGGTATCCGGAGAAGTACGACACGGGGTTCTTGATCGAAGGGCTGGAAAGTTTACCGGACGGCGTGGAAGCCATGCATGCAGGAACCTTGCGGACGCCTGAAGGGTATGTCACGAATGGAGGCCGCGTGCTTGGCATTACAGCCCGCGGAGGCACGTTGCGAGAGGCGGCGGAGCGCGCTTATGAGGGCGCGGGGCGCGTCCGATTCGAGAATGCCTATTACAGAACAGACATCGGGTAGGGGGGCGGGATTCGCCTGCTCTTGATGATGGAGGTATTTATGTCCAAGGCTCCAAATATGCCGGGGGTTTACTCCTTGCAGGTTACACGCAATGAACGGATAGCAAGCGGGGTAGCCGGTATCGCGGTCGCATTGGGAGACAGCCTGTTTTCTGCGAAGCCCGGGCAATTTATGCACATCAAGTGCGGCGAAGGGCTGCTTCTGAGAAGACCGGTAAGTATATGCACAGCTTCGCAAAGCGAAATCTTCTTTGTAATAGAAACAAAAGGCGCAGGGACTCAGTGGCTCTCGGAGCGCAAGCCCGGCGATATACTCGATGTGTTTGGCCCGCTTGGAAGGGGCTTTGATATACCGGGCTCCGGCTTTATTGTAGCCGGAGGCGGAGTTGGGGCGGCGCCGCTTCTTTTCGCTGCGCAAGCGGCTGCGGGCAAAGCTACTGCCGTGCTTGGCTTTCGCAGCGTTAAGAATGTCATTCTGGAAAAAGAGTTTGCCGCAGCATGCGATAAGGTTCTCATCGCGACCGAAGATGGAAGCACCGGCGTCAAAGGTACTGTAACCGGACCGCTCGATACGCTCATCAGGAGCGGCGCGTACGCCGGCGTTCTCGCATGCGGACCGCGCCCTATGCTCGCGGCCGTAGCAAAAACCTGCGGCAGGCGCGGCGTCGATTGCATGGTGTCGCTCGAAGAGCGGATGGGCTGCGCGATTGGCGCATGCATGGTGTGCTCATGCCGGACACATGCAGATGGAGCAGAGCGCATGAGCAGGGTCTGCAAAGACGGCCCTGTTTTTAACGCAACTGAAATTGTATGGTAAGAAAAGATGAAAAAGCGGAGTTGAAAACGCGATGGATATGAGCGTGGATTTTGCGGGCGTGAGGTTTAGAAACCCGGTCGTCGCGGCGTCAGGCACTTTCGGGTTCGGGCGCGAGTACAGCGACTTCTATGACCTTTCCAGGCTCGGAGGAATATGCGCGAAAGGGTTGACAGCAAACCCCCGCGCAGGTAATGAACCTCCGAGGATTGCGGAAACGCCGATGGGGATACTCAACAGCGTCGGGCTGCAAAACCCGGGCGTCGACGCCTTCATTGCAGAAGAGCTGCCTTTCCTTTTGAGCCTCGGTACAGTCGTAATAGCGAATATATCAGCGGAGAGCGCCGCCGAGTATGCGGATATGGCTGAGAAACTTTCAGGCTCCGGGGTCGGCATCATAGAAGTGAACGTCTCCTGCCCGAATGTCAAGGCCGGGGGTATGCAGTTTGGCACATCTGCGGATTCCGTCAGGGAGGTCACGCAGGCCGTAAAGGAAAAGTCTGACGTCCCGGTTATGGTCAAACTATCTCCGAACGTGACCGACATATCGGCTATCGCGCTTGCTGCTCAAGCAGGCGGGGCGGATGCTATTTCGTTGATAAACACGATAACCGCCATGCGCATCGATACCGCGACCGGGAGGCCTGTCCTGGGAAACAATACAGGCGGCCTGTCGGGCCCCGCTGTGCTGCCTGTGGCTATCCGCATGGTTTGGCAAGCCGCTTCGGCAGTAAGTATCCCCGTACTCGGTATGGGGGGAGTGAGCACCGGCGATAACGCGATTGAGATGCTGCTGGCCGGGGCAAGCCTTGTCGGCGTGGGAACAGCGTCGTTTAATGACCCCTACGCGCCGCTAAAGATCATCGACGGCATTGCGAAATATATGGAGCGTAGAGGCATTAGCCGCATAAGCGACATCACGGGGAAGGTAGTGCTGAATTGACGGAGATCTATCTGATAAGGCATGCTGAGGCGGAGGGCAATATCTATAGAAGGGCTCACGGCCACTTCAACGGGCGCATCACGCGCAGAGGGGCGGCTCAGGCAGAAATCCTAAGCAGGCGGCTCAGCAGCGTCAAGTTTGACGCGGTTTACTCAAGCGACTTGTCCAGAGCCCGGTCGACAGCGATGCCTGTGTGCGCTGCGCAGGGGCTTGAGCTTGTGTTGACGGATCAACTCAGGGAAGTTGACATAGGCGCGTGGGAAGACGTTGCCTGGGGCAATATCATGCATGAATACCCGGATACGAGCGAGCTTTTCAACAGCGACCCGGCCCGTTGGAGCATAGACGGGAGCGAAAAGTATGAGGACGTTCAAACCAGGATGCGCGACGCCATAATCAGCATCGCAAAAAGCCATGAAGGCGGGACGATCGCCGTCTTTTCGCATGGGTTCGCAATCCGCGCGTTCTTGTGCGCCGTGCTCGCGATTCCCTCAGAAGAAATCGAGAGCGTGAGATATTGCGATAATACAGCGATCAATCTTTTGAAATATGATAATGACGCGATTACCGTGGAGTACCATGGCGATAACTCGCACTTAAATGAGAGCAGCAGCAGTTTCGCAAAGCAAACCTGGTGGCGCGGCGCGGGGAAAAGGCTGGCGGAGGATCTGCGCTACCTACCGACGGATGATACCAGGGACGCCGCGTTCCTCGACGGACTGCCCGGCGGAGGCGGCGCAGGCGCGACAGACGCAGCAGACGCAGCAGACGCAGGCAAGCCCGCCCGTTTCACAGCATTTCTGGAGGAAGAAACGGCGGGATATCTGAGCTTCAGCTCGCAGGACGAATTATACGACAAAGCATGCCTCATAGAAAGCTTATGGATAAAGCCGCAGCTTAGGGGAAGAGGCTTTGGGCTGCAACTGATCGGGCAGGCTGTCTGCGAGTGCAGGAAGCGCATGATGGCGCTGATGCGCGTCGCGATTGATTCGGACGATTCGCAGAGTGCGCTGTTTCTGGAGAAGAGCGGGTTCACCGAGAGCGGCCGCAATGATAAAAAGCGCATGTTCGAAATGAACATCAGCTACTAGGAGAGGATCTCTTGGCGTTTAGCACATATGATTTCCTGCCGGTCTCGCGTGAGGATATGATTAGCAGAGGCTGGTATTATTATGACTTCCTCCTCATCTCGGGCGATGCGTACGTAGACCATCCATCGTTCGGCGCGGCTGTGATCGGCAGGGTGCTTGAAGCGGAAGGGTTCAGGGTCGCGATACTTGCGCAGCCAGCCTTTCGGGACGAGTCCGCGGTTTTGGCAATGGGGAAGCCGAGGTATGCCGCGCTGGTCACTTCGGGAAACCTGGACTCTATGGTTGCTCATTACACGGCGGCAAAAAGGCGCAGGGGGGAGGACTTTTACTCCCCCGGCAAAAAGGCAGGCCTGCGCCCGGACCGCGCGCTGACAGTCTACTGCGGGCTCGTTCGTTCCGCTTTCCCGGAACTGCCGATAATAATCGGAGGGCTTGAAGCGTCATTGCGCCGCTTCGCGCACTACGACTACTGGGACAACCGCGTGCGCCGCCCCATCCTTTTTGACACAGGGGCGGACTACCTCGTATACGGCATGGGGGAAAATGCGATCGTTGAGCTGGCAAAACGCATGTCGTCACGCGGCAAACCTGCGGATTTGACAGACGTCAGAGGGACGGGGTTCATTGCCCGGGATGCGTCAGCTTGTTCAGGCAACCCTGTTGTATGCGAGTCTTACGAAGAAGTCTCCGCGAGCAAAGAGGCGTATGCGCGCGCAACTATGCTGCAGCATTACGAACATGACGCGGTACGGGGGCGCACTGTAGTCCAGGAGTGCGATGGCCGCGCTCTCGTGATTCGGCCGCCTGCGCGCGTTCCTTCGACCGGGGAACTCGATAGGATATATTCGCTCCCGTATACGCGCGAACCGCACCCGATGTATGCAGATGCAGGCGGAGTGCCGGCTATTGATGAAGTTCGTTTTTCGATAATTCACAACAGGGGCTGCTTCGGAGGTTGCAACTTTTGCGCGCTTGCTTTTCATCAAGGCAGGACGGTGTCTTCGCGCAGCCACGAGTCGGTAGTCGCGGAAGCCGTGAGGATAACGAAATCCGAAGGCTTTAAGGGTTATATTCATGATGTAGGCGGGCCGACCGCCAACTTCAGGCGTCCCTCGTGCCAAGCCCAGTTGGAGCGGGGAATGTGCCCCAGAAACTGCCTTTCGCCTGAGCCGTGCCCGAGTCTGGAGGTTGACCATACCGATTATGTGTTGTTGCTCCGGAGACTCGCCGCGCTGCCGGGAGTCAAAAAAGTTTTCGTCCGCTCGGGAGTCAGGTTCGACTACATGGTCCTGGACGGCAAGGGCGAGTTTTTCGCGGAACTTGTGAAAAACCACATATCGGGGCAGCTCAAGGTCGCTCCCGAACACTGTGTAGACAAAGTCCTTTATTATATGGAAAAGCCGCGTAACGCGGCTTTCGAAAAATTCTCGGAAAAGTTTTTAAGGCTCAACGAACGCTATGGGAAGAGGCAGTTTCTTGTGCCGTATCTCATCTCATCGCACCCCGGCAGCACTCTGCGCGACGCCATCGCGCTCGCGGAGTACCTGAACCGTACCGGCCGGCATCCTGAGCAAGTCCAGGATTTTTACCCGACGCCCGGAACGATTTCGACTTGCATGTACTACACTGGGCTGGATCCGAGGACTATGGAACCGGTTTACGTACCGCGCGCAAGGGAGGAGAAGGCCATGCAGAGGGCGTTGCTGCAATGGAGGAAACCGGATAACAGGGCAATAGTCCGCAGGGCTCTGGAAAAGGGGGGCAGACGGGACCTCATCGGGTACGGAAAACGTTTCCTTGTACCTCCCGCAAAGCAGGGCAACTGAACAGACACTACACAGGCTCATTTACCACCCGGTACTTGAGCTTGTTATCGACGGCGTACTGCTGCGCGTACGAACCCTGTTCGCAGCCGACCGTGATGCCTCGGCGCGAGTAAAACGCTGTATCGCCTATCTTCTCGACAGAGCCGGGCACTTCTATGCTATCGAGGCAAACGCACTCATAGAACACGCTGTCGCCGATGTTCACCACGCTGTCGCCGATAGTCACCGACTCCAGGTTATCGCACATACGAAAAGACCAGCCGTCAATATCAACAACGCCGTTGCTGATATTGACGGTTTTCAACTCTGTGCATCTGTAGAAGCAATCGTTCCCTATGCGCAGCGTGCCCTCCGGTATCTCGACAGACACCAGGCTTATGCAGTTGCGAAACGCGCCGAAACCCATAGAGACGACATTATCGGGAATGCGCAAGGTTTCGAGGCTTACGAGAAAACTAAACGCGTAGTTGCCGATATATCTGAGGGAAGAGGGGAGATCGAGCGTCCTGATCTGCCTGCAGCCCCGGAACGCTCCGCTCAGTATTGTCGTAATAGTCTCGGGTAGGCTGACGCTTGTGATCTTAATATGGCACGCGATGGCGAAGCAGTCGCAGCCAATGTGAGTCACCGGGAGCCCGTCGATCTGCGCCGGCACTTCGACCGTTTTTAAGTAACCGATGTACTTGACGAGCTCGATATGATCGGAGTATACGTTATACATATACTCGGAGTTTTTCCTGGAGTCGACGACTTCGGCAGATACGCCTTCCTGCGTCATCAAAAAGTATGGGTCTTCAGCATAGAGGTCGATGCGCGTGCGGCGCAGGTATGGAATATGAGAAAGGGTAATGGACACCGGGCCGTCGCCGTCTGAGGCGAAGACAGAGGCTCTGTCGTCATCAGATGTATTGGCCTCGAGCTCCTGGGCCGCTGTCTCGAGCAAGAGCGCGTACTCGTCAATGGTATCGTAGTACTCGTTCATGTTGTTCCTGAGCGCGGCAATGCTGTCTATGTATGAAGTCTGGATGTCATTTTGCCATAACTGCTCAAGATCGTCGATGAGGTGGCCGACTCTTTGCATATTGTACTTGCTCTTGTAATTGTCAGCGCGCATCTCGAAAGCCTTGGCGCGGAAATACGCTGGCGATACGGAAGGTTTTGGTTTTGGGGGATCCTTCAGGCCGAGTTTTATAAGGAGCTTGTCGATTGCTGACATGCGCAGGCGCACCCCTTTTCGTCAGGTTTCGTAGTTGTGCCAGACATTTTGCACATCATCGCTGTCTTCCATGAGCTCGAGCATCTTATCCATATTTCCAACGTCGGCAGGGTCTGTCAGTTTGACGTAGTTTTGCGGGATCATCTCGACTTGCGCTGACAACAGGGCGTATCCGGAGCTGACAAGCGCGTTGTTTACTGCAGTAAGGTCGTCCGGCGCCGTATAGACGACAAAGACGGACGCGTCGGAGTCGATGTCGTCCGCGCCGGCTTCAAGCGCGGCGGTAAGGACTTCCTCTTCATCGAGCGTTTCGTCCTCGTTGTCGACGATAATGACGCCTTTCCTGTCAAAGGACCACGACACGCAACCGGCGGCGCCCATTTTGCCGCCGTACTTGTCGAAGTGGTGACGTATCTCTGAGGCTGTCCTGTTGCGGTTATCGGTCATGGCTTCCACAATGACTGCAACGCCGCATGGGCCGTAGCCTTCGTAAGTCATGCTTTCGTAGTTATCGCCGCTACCTGAGCCGAGCGCTTTGTCGATTGTGCGCTTTATATTGTCATTTGGCATGTTCGCGGCTTTGGCTTTCGCTACGACTGTGGCGAGCCGCGAGTTGCTCGACGGATCGCCGCCGCCGCCTTCTTTGACGGCGACGATGATCTCGCGGGCTATTTTTGTGAAGATTTTTGCTCTTTTCGCGTCTTGAGAGCCTTTGGTCCTTTGTATGTTGTGCCACTTTGAATGCCCGGACAACTACAACCCCCCCCTCGTCGTCGCAAACTCCACTCCGCGGCGAACTTCAGTTCGCTTCGCCCATCACAAGTTCGGGCATACGCTCCGTTTCGTTGCTCCTCCTCTTCAAACACGACCC
>WRJQ01000050.1 GCA_009778485.1 Oscillospiraceae bacterium | reverse complement strand
TAGATTTTAGGGATTTTTGCTTCGTTTGAAGCAGCCTTGCTGTCGCAAGGCAATGAAAACGGAGAAAAAAGCACAAAAGATAGCCGGTGAGAGGCGTGTCGAGTTCGAATCCCGCCCCCCTTACCTCTATGAATCCTTCCGAGTTGATGGCGTCTTTCCAGACGCCGTCGTTTTTCATGCGTATGCTTTATCTCGTCGCGTGACAATGAGTATATTTACCTTAGACCTTGAGTACTTCGACAATCCGGAGTACTACGAAAAACAATCCTTGCTTTTCAGCGCTTTTTGCTATATTCTCAAACAAGGAAAATCTAACTGTGAAAGGGGTAAACGTATGTACAGACTCAACTACAACGAACTCAAGCTTCAGCAAGTCAAAGACATCGTCTCGAAAAAGGAAGCCCCGGTGGTCGCATCGGAATTCTGCGGATACCTGGTGGGCAAGAGCCTGAAAATCGTGCTCGACAAAACGCCGGTAGCGGGCCCGCAACTCGAGTATGAGTTCCAATCAGACGCCAAGCTGACCCTCAAAGAGAACAGCGGCCCGGCCATCGCCTGCGACTACGCCGCGCAGACCCTCAAAGACGTCACGCTGTTCTCGCACATGATCCCGGACACGATGCGCGGCTACAACGTAATCGTCAACTGGAAGACATCTGTCGTAACCGTATTCGAAATGTGGTTCCTCGACTACGAAGGCGAGAAAATCGACACGACGAAGACATTCATCCCGCTGTCCGACTCGGCAGCGCTCGGCAAAGTTAAGCCGTACGTCAACCGCGAAGTGCAACGGCAGTACTACTTCGGCTATATTGACGAGCCCGGCAAGTCGCCCCCCGAAGGGCGCGACCACATCTCGCTCAGGCTTGAGAACAGCATGATAAAATGGAAGGAAGACCGGGGCAAGAAAAGGCTCACCACGTATACCTCGCTCACATACTCGACGATTATCGAACTGGACACGCCTGACGGGGGCGACGTCTTGACATTCTCATCTGACGTCCTGCGGATAGACGAATCGATGTATATCCACTGCTTCGGGGAAATCGAGTACTCAGGGAGGCTGACGGTGGAAGTGCTCGACCTCTACTCGCTCAGAAAAGTCGGAGTAACCGTAGGTATAGACGAAGATGACAAGTTCGAACACGCCTTATATAAAGGGCACGGCAAGTTCCTGGGGCGCTTCACCACTTTCCAGGATTTCAACGACAGGGGCGCCACATACTCGGAGCTTGCGGCCAGGCAGGTCGACTACTCCGTCAAGGGCGCGCGCGCATCTTTCCGGCCCAGCATCATGACGATTGCCGTAACGGAGGAACATGTTGCCAAAGCGGCGCAGAACACTATGATATTCGACAAAGAAAGGGCCAAAGAACGCGTCATGTCCTCGGCTCACCTTCCGCCCGACTCGGATTACTGCGTTGGCAAGGAGCTGGCGTTCCGGGGGGACGATAGCTTTGCCGTGGAGCTGCGCTTCAAAGCGATCGACGAGCTGGAGTACCGCATAGCGGGCGATAGCGCCTGGAATGCTGAAACATACTGCGCGTTCGAGCTTGACGAGGATCTCATTATCCTGTCATTCTACCGCAGCGGTTCGAACCCGCCTGCGAGCCTCTTCTTCGCGCTGGACTTCCAAAACGGGCTCGCGACCTGCATTTCGACGAAGATGGGCTCGAAGAACGACTGGCATGACCCCGAGCCGGCGTACCACTTCGGCGTCATGGACATGAAGGGGCTCACTCCTGTGCGCATATTCAGGCAGGGCTTCACAGACGAGCTCCTCGGACGCGCGTTCACGCAGACATACTCGGACGCGATGAGTTCGATACATATTTACAGCGCCCCGCACTCGTACTCCTGGACAATCATCACGAACGGAGCTGTCGGGTCGGCGGGGAACCGCTCCGGCTATGCTGTGTGGAGCTCGCCGTGCGAATATATAAAGCTGCGCGACGACGTCTACATAATGAACTGGGTCGAACAGAAATGGTCCGGGCATATGGATACGCTCTGCAGGAACCTGCGGACGGGGCGCGACTGCGGCTTCGGCTACGGCATGTCCAATGACGGCGCAGCGATATATATGGACAGGACAGGCTCGATTTCACGTGAAGCGGGCAGGGTGGACCTCGGCGGCGTCTTTTCGCTGAGGAACTACGACGTTATGTCTTAATGGGGGAATAACCAATGACAGGGAAGGAAAACTACCTCAGGCTGCTGAGTGGTGAGATGCCCGAATGGATCCCGAGTTTTTATGGCAGGGGCGAAGGCGGCCCGCCGCATTCCATGATGGTATCGCCCAAGATACTGAGCTACCACCGCATTCCGGGTGAGAGGACAATCGACTGCTTCGGGGTACCCTATGTATCGACCGAGGAAGCAAACGGCGGCAAGATACCCGAACCGGGCTACTTCATCCTCAAGGACATCAAAGACTGGCGCGACGTAATAAAGGCTCCCGATATATCTGATATCGACTTTGAAGCGGACGCGAAAGCAGAACTGGAGAAGATCGACAGGGCGCAGACGGCGGTCAGCTATGACCTGAACGCAAGCACGTTTCAGCTCCTTGTCTCGTTCATGGGCTTCAACGAAGGACTGTGCGCCATGTTTGAAGAACCGGATGAAGTGAAAGCCTTGCTGCAGTATTGCAGCGATTTCGTCGCAAAGATCAACGAAATATGCCTGCCGCTGTACCGGCCGGACATCGTGGCAATCCTGGACGACACGGCAACATGGAGATCCCCGTTCATTTCCGCAGAAATGTACAGGGATCTGATAAAGCCGTTCCACGCGCGCCAGGCGAAGCTCGGCACGGATATGGGTGCGTATGTTACTATGCACAACTGCGGCCGCTGTGAGGACTTCATCGAGGACTGGCTGGATATGGGCGTTTCCGCGTGGGATCCGGCGCAGACTTCGAACGACCTCGTCGGCATTAAGAAGAAGTACGGGAGAAGGCTCGCGTTGTGCGGATGTTGGGACTCACAGGGCCGGCTCAACGACCCCGGCGCTACCGAAGCGGAGATTAAGCAGGCTGTCTACGATTCTATCGACAAGTTCGCTCCGGGCGGCGGCTTCATGTTCGGCGGCGGCTTCATGGCGCTCCCCGGCGACGAGGTCACCGCCCAAAAGAACAAGTGGGTCAGGGAGGCGTTTGACGAGTACGGCAAGGATTACTACGCGAACCATTAATACTGAGATCATTGAGAGGGCATTACGAGCGCGCAGATGAGGTATGCCAGCCAGCCAAAGCCGGGGATAACAATCGCGAGTATGCGGACGATCACCGGGTCGATCCCCAGGTACTCTCCGATTCCGCCGCAAACACCGGCGATTACGCGGTTGCTCTTTGAGCGATAAAGGCGTTTCGTTTCCATTTCGTTTCTCCTATCTATGTATGTAATCGTTGTGAGTTTCGATGGGGCTACAATAGCAGAACTATTTGGAAAACGCAATTTAAAGACAGTTAAAAAGGCGTAAAAAAAGGTTAAACGTAACTAAAGCAACCTTGCCAGATCCAGCGGCCCCACAATAGCCCCGTCTTTATAGACACGCATATTGCCTGCAGAGATCTCGTCGATGAGGACAATGGAACCCTCGACTCGCCCGAACTCCAGCTTGATGTCATACAGCTCCATGCCCTTTTCTGCAAGGGCGTGCTTGACGACGCCTGAGATCTCTTTCGTTAGGTGCACCAGCGAGTCGTACTCCTCCGCTGCAAGGATGCCAAGCATGCCCAAGGTCTCTTTGGTGATAGGCGGGTCGCCCCTGCCGTCGTCCTTGAGGGTCACTTCGACGAGCGCATCCAGAACCTGCCCCTCGGCGGCATACGCGCCGTAGCGCCTGTAGAAACTGCCGACTGCGCGATAGCGGCAGATAATCTCAAGACCCTCGCCAAACCTCCCGGCCGGTTTCACCGTCATCTCGGCCTTGTCGACATCCGCGCTGATGAAGTGCGTCGGGAAGCCCGCTGCGTTGATCCTGCTGAAGAAGAACTCCGTCAGTTTCAGGCTGCCGCGGCCCATGCCCTCGATGGTCAGGCCGACGGAGTTTGAGCCCGGGTCGAAAACGCCGTTCTCGCCGGTCGCGTCGTCCTTGAACCTCAGCAGGTAATGGCCGTTTTCCAGGTCGAACACAGTCTTGGTCTTACCTTCATATACTAGTTTCATCTTATTTTTCAAACCTCCTCGCTAAGCTCATCGCATTATAACATATAATCACGCAGCTCGCTACAAAAGTCGCGTCATTAGATAAGTGCCGATCGTTTTCGCTTGTTTTGCAGGGTTTACGCTGAACAAAGTTCAGCGGGGGCGAATACTTGGCTGTATTTAACCGAAAAACGCGCAAAACAGGTGGAAAGAGGCGGCGCTTAGATGGTGGCGGGAGTTTTGTCCAAGGCTCCTAACGTCTTGCCTAAAACGCTATGATGTGGTAACATTACCGCAGAGCCTCATATTTGTGATTGGAGTATATTAATGAACATCATCAGGACACAAGCAGTAGAACTATCGGTAATACCGGCGCTGGCATACAAGCAGAAACTATCAACGGGCGGTGCGGGAATCAAGATCCTGCGGGTCGAAGGGATATCCGCCGTGTGCACAATCAACAAGCGCACGACGGAGATGACGCCATACGGCAAGGTCGAGGAAGACCTGTTCCCAATGGAAGCGTTCGACGAAGCATACGAACTGACAAACAGCCTGCCTTACTCAGCGCGGGGCAACATCAAACTCTCCGCGATTGAAGTCGCGCAGAGCGAAGATGTGACCGAAGACGCCCCCGCAGAGCAGGTCGACATGACTCTATCCCCGGAGTACAAGGCGATAGTTGAACGCTACAGCGACGAGAAGGGCAAAATCAACTACACATTGATGAATAAAGACTTCATCCAGTTTGCGTCGAAGAGCAAAATCGTCGCGAACATGGTCGAAGCGGGAGCAGGGCAGGACGAGATCGTGGAAACCGTCGTCAAGAGCCGGGCTACCGAAATCTCGCGCCAAAAGGAAAGCCTTGATGACGAAAGCGTAAAGCTGCTCATTGAGACCCTTGACGAGATCGACCCGCGCAGCGCGTTCAAAGAGCTAAAGAACCACATTAACAGGATGCTTGCAAAACAACGAGGCAGTAGAAAGTAGGGGGGCAACAGGCGGATAATGGCGGGGCTTTTTTCCAAAGCTCCAAAGGTTCGCCCCCGGACTGTTCAGACTATCCCCCGGGAGCCGAAGCGAAATGCAAAAAACGCTGTTTGACATTACAGGCATGACATGCGCAGCCTGCTCTTCGCGTATCGAGAAGCGAGTGTCAAAACTCGAGGGCGTCGGGCAGGTCAGCGTCAGCTTGCTGACAAACAGCATGTCGTGCGAATACGACGAGTGCGTGACTAACCCTGAGCAAGTCGTAAAAAGCGTAATCGATGCAGGTTACGGCGCGACGGCGCGTGCCGGCGCCATAAGTACAGCGGCCGGGAGCAACGCGGCCGGGAGAGGCGCGGCCGGGAGCAATGTAGCAAAAGGCGGAGCCGCCGGAGCTGCGAGCGCCGGAGCTGCAGCCGGCAGCACGTCGGCCAACGTTGCGTCACCCGGCGGCGTTGCCGGGGATTCCGCAGCCGTGGAGCTAAGGTCGCGGCTCGTAGCGTCGGCCGCGTTCACGATCCCGCTCTTTTATATTTCCATGGGGGATATGCTGAGATTCCCGCTGCCCGCTTTCCTATCAGGCATGGAGAACGCGGCGGTTTTCTCGCTTGCGCTCCTTTTGCTTGCGCTGCCCGTTGTTTTCATCAACAGGGACTTCTTCAAGGTCGGACTGAAGAACCTGGTCCATCTTGCGCCTAATATGGATTCGCTCATAGCGATAGGCTCAGGCGCCGCATTGGTCTATGGCATTTACGCCACGTTTCGGATCGCATGGGCCGCGGGGCGGGGCGACATGGAGACAATGCACAGGTTTTCCATGGATCTGTACTTTGAGTCGTCTGCGATGATCCTGACGCTCATCACGCTGGGCAGGTTCCTCGAAGCCCGCGCGAAGGGCAGGACGACCTCTGCCATAGCGAAGCTGATGGAACTTGCGCCAAAAACCGCGACGGTAATCAGGAACGGATCGGAAGAAGAGATCCCTGCAGGCGAAGTCATCAAGGGCGACATTGTCATAGTCAAGGAAGGGCGGGGAATCCCGGTGGACGGCGTCGTGGTCGAAGGCTACGCCGCAGTCGACGAGTCCGCAATCACGGGGGAGAGCCTGCCAAAGGATAAAAAGCCCGGCGACAGAGTCGCCGGCGGAACCGTCAGCAAGTCCGGGTACATAAAATTCGAGGCGACGGAAGTGGGGGAAGAGACGACGCTGGCGGGCATAATCCGCCTTGTGATCGAAGCAACCTCCGGAAAAGCGCCTGTAGCGAGACTGGCTGACAAGGTCAGCGGAATCTTCGTCCCCGTAGTGATAGCAATCGCTATCTGCGCCGGGGGCGTCTGGCTGCTTGCGGGGAAGAGCTTTGAGTTCGCGCTGACGACTTGCATTGCAGTCCTGGTCATATCCTGCCCTTGCGCGCTGGGGCTCGCGACCCCTACGGCGATTATGGTCGGGATGGGCCGAGGCGCGGCAAACGGGATACTCATCAAGTCCGCCGAGGCCCTGGAAGAACTGCACAGCGTCGATGCGGTCGTGCTTGACAAGACGGGGACGATAACGCGCGGGATACCGGTCGTGACCGATGTGGCGCCATACGGCATATACGGCGAGCAACTGCTTTATTACGCAGCATCGCTCGAGAGCAAGTCCGCGCATCCGCTTGCTTTGCCGATTGTCGCGCACGCGGCTGAAGCGGGCGTCGCGCCTGATGAGGTTGAGGATTACGAGAGTGTGCCCGGAAGGGGCGTTTGGTGCAACTTAGGAGGCGCGAGCATCTGCGGCGGGAACCGCAGCTTCATGGCAGAGCACGGCGTGGACGCGAGCGCGCTTTTTGCTGAGGAAGAGAACTTGTCGCAGCAGGGGAAGACTGCGATATATCTCGCTGTGGATGGCAAGCTTGCCGGGCTCATCGCCCTTGCTGACGATATAAAACAGACGAGCCCGGAAGCTGTGTCCGATATCAAAGCCATGGGCATCGAAACGCTGATGCTCACAGGCGACGACGAGCGTACGGCAAAGGCTGTGGGGGCGCGGGTCGGCATTGGCAGCATAATTGCGCAGATTCTTCCTGCGGACAAAGAGCGCGAAGTCCGTGCGCTCCAGGAGCAGGGCAGGAAGGTCGCGTTCGTCGGCGACGGGATCAACGACGCGCCCGCGCTGACGCGGGCGGATGTGGGCATAGCAATCGGCGCGGGGACCGACATCGCGATAGAATCGGCCGACGTCGTGCTGATGAACAGCGAGCTGAGCGGCGTCGCGGATGCGATCCGGCTCAGTAAGGCTGTCATGCGAAATGTCAAGCAGAACCTGTTCTGGGCTTTTATTTACAACACCATCGGCATACCGGTGGCTGCGGGGGCGTTCTATGCCCTGACGGGCTGGCTGCTCAGCCCTATGATAGCCGCCGCCGCCATGAGCATGAGCTCGGTGTCAGTCGTCACGAACGCGCTGAGGCTGGCTAGGAGCCATGGACAAAAGTCGCGTCATTAGATAAGTGCTGATTGTTTTCGCCTGTTTTACGGGAAAGCGTATAATTCATGGGATTGCGGCTCCGAGGCCGCAATGACGTGAGGAGTGTTGAACAGCCAGAATTCAGAAAGGAGATTACTATGAAGAAGACGCTAAAAATCGAAGGCATGTCCTGCGAGCATTGCGTCGCAGCGGTAAAAAAAGCGCTGGACGCCGTTGATGGCGTCAGCGCTGCGGAGGTGGATCTTGACAGCGGTACGGCTGTCATTGACATTGCCGGCGCAGTAACTGACGAAACGCTGCGCGCGGCAATCGAGGACGAGGGGTATTCGGTCGCGGAAATAGCCTAAGGAGTTGTTAATAAATAATTTGCACATCTCGCCTTGTATTTTTGTTCAACTTATTTATCAACAGCTCCTAACGCCTGGTGGTAGTAGGTACCTGAACAGACACCTACCAGCTTTTGCCGTACTGGGCGGGGCGGTAGGGGTCGAAGACCTCAGCCGCGTCGTAAAACTTCATATAGCGCTCGCGCTCGTTTCTCAGCGTCATGCCGTCTGAGTGCATCCTGTCGCATATTACAGCGCAAATATCGCTCTTTATCTTGGAGTAAGGCTCATAACCGACGGACGCGAAGACGCGAAACCCAAGCTCATGGTAATACTCGAACGCCGGCCCGGTCTTGTTGACGTCTCCGCCATCCAGCCTGGAACCGAAGGGGTAGATGAACAGCGTAGTCGGGCCGATCAGCGAGCCGACCTCATCCATCCACCTGTCGGCGTCGTTCTTCATGCCGTTGAATGACGCGTTATTCAAGTCGATGTGACCGTAGCTGTGGGAAGCGAAGTACCAGCCGGTGTCCTTGAGCTTTTGAATAACGGGCCGGACGCGAGCTGCTTCCTGCATACGGTTCAGCCGGAACTCCTCGGACGTGTTATTCTTATCCGCTTGCGTGCGGTAGCCGAGTATGCCCTGGTACCCCGTGAGGGCGATGCAGCCCTTGACGCCGTTCAGCGAAAAGTCGGGGTGCTCCTTGACGAACTTGTCAAGGACTGTCACGACAGTATAGTCCTGCGTCGTTATATGCTTACCGGACACGTCGAAGCCGGTAGCCCAGATTTCGCCGTCGTCGCCGATGATGAGTTTTTCCATGAACCCGTCGTTTATCATATAGTCATAGAAGTTTATATCGTCGAACGACAGGACAAGAGGTTTCTTGCCCTCCGGCAGCATGAGCGTGTTTTTCTTCATGCGCCGGACGCCGTTTTCATTTGTATACTCCGACCATACGTCGTTCAGATTTACCAGGATGAACCCTTTTGCGTGCATGCTGTGCAGTATCTTTGTGTACTCGGACACAGTGACCATATAGTTGTCATAACCGCGCTGGCCTTCGACCCCTCCGAACGTGATTTCGGGAAATGCGATGACCTCGTGGAAGAACAGATGCTCGACGACTCCGTCGTATGGTACGAGCTTGATCTCCGGAGTCGGGTCGGGGCTCTGCGCTGTCTCAGTTTCGGACTCCATGGGCGTCTCGGGCGAGACTTCGTTGCCGGTATCTGTATCGGAGGGAACTTCAGGCGAAGAGCTGCCTGTCTCTATCGGATCAGTATCGGAAACGGGGGGAGAGCCGGAGGAAGAGCCGGAACTGTCTTGCGGCGCTATGTCTGTGCCGCAGGAAGACGCGCCTATGATGAGTACTAAACATATCAGGATTGTAATTATCAGGCGCGGCAGTTTGCGCCCTTTGCTGGAGGCCATGAGCTTCGCTCCCTTCCGATAATCGCGGCAGCGGTTTCTTATGATTTTTTTGCATTCTACCACACAATCTGCCGGTGTGTCAAAAAATGGTTGTAACGCCTGGAGGTAGTGGGTACCTGAACAGACACAAATGCTTGCTGTTTGCCAGCGACAAAAAATATGCTCTCCCTGAGAGGAAAGGGGAAAAATCAAATTTGCTGGAACTAATGATTGGCCGGGCCGGAACCGGAAAAACATCAAATATAATGAAGGACATAAAGAGGAGGATGGACGAAGGCGAGACAAACCTCCTCCTCATCGTGCCCGAACAATATTCGCATGACGCGGAAAAGCAGCTTGCAAGCGTATGCGGCGACAAGCTGCCGCTGCATGGCGAAACGCTGAGCTTCACGAGGCTATGCGGGCGCGTATTTGCGGAAACAGGCGGAGCCCCCGCGCACATCCTGGACTCGGGAGGGCAGATGCTTGTCCTGCACCGGGCCGTAAGCGCCGTCGCTCCGGAACTGAACGTATACGGCCTGCCGAATATGCGGGCGGAGCTTATGGACAAGCTCCTCAGCGCGATCCTGGAGTTCAAGAGCATTGGGATAACGCCGCAGACCCTCTCGCTCCTGGCCGCGAAAGCGACGGACACGCTCGGGGCAAAACTCAGCGATCTGTCATCGATACTCGCGGCCTATGACGCGATCCTCCATACATACGGCGCGGATCCGGCAGACAGACTGTCGCTGCTCGCGGAAATGATCGGCAGCAGTACCGTGGGGGACAAGGGGCGCATATACTTCGACGGATTCATCGACTTCACGGCACAGGAACTGCGGATCATAGAAGAACTGGCGCGAAAGGGCGCCGACATGGCTGTGTGCCTGACACTCGACGCGCAAAGCGAATCGGAGGCGTTCGACCTGCCCCGCGCGACTCTGGCGGCATTGCTGCGGATTGCTGAAAGATTTGGCGTAGATCGGCGCGAAGTAATAATGGAAAGCGGCGCGGAGCCCGCAGAAGGCGCGGAGCCCGCAGAAGGCGCGGCTCACGCAGAAGGCGCGGCTCACGCAGAAGGCGCGGAACCCGCAGAAGGCGTGTTCGGAGCGGATGCGGCGAGCTCGGGCTATGCCAACCAAAATAACACGCCCGCACCGGAACTCGCCTTTATGGAAAAGCATTTATTTGAGTTTGGCGAGGCAGCCTACGACGGACAGTGCCGGGCCATAGAGCTATACACGGCGCCGTCGCGGCACATAGAGTGCGAGTACGCTGCGATGCGCATATTGGAGTCCGTTCGCTCGGGTTACAGATGGCGCGACGTCGGCGTTATGGCCCGAAACTGGGACGAGTACGCCGGCGTGTGCGAGAGCGTTTTCGGCAAGTACGGCATACCGTGCTACTCGGGCGGGAAAGAAAGCATATCAGAGAAAACGCCAATCGCCTTCATCGACGCAGCGCTTGACGTCGCTGCATCAAGGTTTGAGTACAAGCCCCTTTTCAAGTACCTGAAGTCGGGGCTCGCAGGCATAAGCGCGGATGACTGCGCAATGCTTGAAAACTACGCGATAAGGTGGAACCTGCGAGGCTCCTCCTGGCTGCGGGAGTGGGTGCTTCCGCCTCCGGGGTATCGCGAGGGCCCGGAAGGGGCGCAAGGCGCGGAAGACTGCCTGGCAAGGCTGAACGAGCTCCGCCGCGAAGTTACGCAGCCGCTGATAAAGCTGAGGGACGGCGTCAAGGGAACCTCGAGCGCAGGAGCTAAGCTAAGGACCCTATATGAGTTCCTTGCGGAGACCGGCCTGCCGGAGCGCCTTGCGGAGAAGTCCGCGAGGCTTGCCGGGCGCGGCGAGTCGAGGCGGGCTGATGAGTATGCCCAGCTTTGGGATATAATAGTAGGAGCTATGGAGCAGTTTTACATGATACTGGGCGACGCGCAGTTGAGCGCGCAGGAGTATCGAAAACTGTTCGCGCTCGCGTTGTCTGGCTATAGCGTCGGCGTTATCCCTGTATCTATGGATAAGACTCTAATGGGCGGCATGGCGATGAGCCGCAGGCGCGACCTTAAACTCCTGGTAGTGCTTGGCGCGACGGATGAGAATATGCCTGCGCTCAGCGAGAGCGGGGGCGTGCTGTCTGACAGCGAGCGAGAAGAGCTGAGGACGCTCGGAGCGGAAACGCCGTCGGGCTTTGAAGACAGGATGCGACGCGAGATGAACATGCTCTACTCCTCGCTCACACTGCCGTCTGATAACTTGATATTGACCTACCCGAACGGGGCGGGCGAACGCCCGGCTTTTATTGTCAAGAAGCTGCAGGATATGTTTGGCATAAATGCGCAAACGCTGACGGAGGCGGAATATATGTCGGCTGCGGAGCGGCCTTGCCTAGAACTGGCAGCGGCCTCCGGCAGCGCGGACTTCAGCGCGTTGGGCGCGGCTGCTCGCGCGTACTTCGCGCAGGGCGGCGGCGCGCCTGGACTAGCGGGCGAAATGCCCGGGCGCACGGAGGCGTGGCGCGACAGCTTGTCGGCGTCGGCGGCGAAGAAGCTATATGGCGACGAGCCTGCCTTATCTCCTACGAGGCTGGACAGCTACTACTCCTGCCCTTACGCTTTCTTCATGCAGAGCGGGTTAAGGCTCGCGCCGAGGACGCCCTATGCCTTCGACGCGCCTGAAGCGGGCATTTTCCTCCACTATGTGCTCGAAGGGGTCACGCGGGAGATAAAAGACACGACCGGATTCAAGGACATCCCGGAGGAGGCGAGCAGCAGGCTTGTCTCGGGCTATATAAGAAAGTATGTGCATGAGGCGCTGATTGACTTTGAGGGGAAGGACGCCCGCTTCATATATCTTTTCGAGAACATGGAAGCGGACGTGCGGCGCGTCGTGTTCGATATGCTGGACGAACTCAAACGCTCGGACTTCGAACCGCTTGACTTTGAACTTGACTTTTCGGAGCTGGCGGCCGGCAGCGGACTGATTGCCGCGAATGTCAGGGGGAAAGTCGACAGGGTAGACGGCTGGGTAAGGGACGGGAATCTATACCTGCGCGTAGTGGACTACAAAACGGGGAAGAAAACCTTTGACTTGACCGAAGTCCTGCACGGCAGGGATATGCAAATGCTGATATACCTTTTCGCGTTGCAGGCATGCGGGGCAGATAGGTATGGCGCGCGAACGCTGCCTGCGGGCGTACTGTACGTCCCGGCGAGAAGCAGCGTCGTGCACGCGGGCCGCAACGCAGATGACAGCGAGATAGCGCAGTTGAGGCTCGGCGACTTGCGCCGGAAAGGGCTTGTCCTGGACGACCCGAATGTGATTGATGCTATGGAGTATGGGGAGGATAAGAGCTACATACCTGTGAAGACTCTGAAAGACGGGTCTTTCTCCGGCGACAGCGTCATTGGCTCCGACAAATTCGCAATGCTTTCAAAGCACGTGGGCACAATGATTGAAGGCGCGGCGGAAGGCATACAGGGCGGCTGTATAGATCGCTCGCCGTATTACCGAGGTTCAAACAACGATGCCTGCAAGTACTGCAGGTACGCTCCGGTTTGCGGCTTCGACGAGAGCCTGGGGGATTCCAGGCGGTATGTAGCCGGCATGAAGGGCGATGAGGTCTGGGGGGAAATCGCCCGCAGCGCAGGCAAGCTTTATTAACAACTGTTCAGGTACCCACTACCTCCAGGCGCTACATTTCATTTCTATCGCTCAATGACGCATCCATGCGTCATTGAGCGAGCGCTCCACATGATTACCTTGTTTATCGAATCGAAGCCTGCTTCGATTCGAAGAGGAGCTGCGATGGAACGAGCGAGCGTTACAGCTTGCTGTGACGCGAGTCTTAGTGTAATCCGCAG
>WRJQ01000049.1 GCA_009778485.1 Oscillospiraceae bacterium | reverse complement strand
TCATACGCCTTGATTAGCGTGGAAGACTTCACAGTATACACGACCCCGGAGGTCATGGCTGAGAAATGCGATTTCATACGTGGCTGGGATAAATCACGATTGTGCTACTCCGCGAATGAGATGGCGATAACCTTGAGGCCCAGGTGGATGCCGAGAACGGGGCCGATCTTCTGCAAGGTGACGGTGACGCCCGGATATGCGTTTTTGATGACGCTGTACAGATTTGTCGCTAGGCGGTTGTCGCCGATATAGCTGATGACCACCTCAGGCGTCCGCGCGCCGATTTTCGCCACAAGCTTCTTGATGACCTCCGCATTGCCGCGCGCGATGCTGTCGGACACGACAGCCCCGTCCTTGCACAGGAGAATCGGCTTCGTGTTGAGCAGCGTACCGAAACTCATGCGCACGAAACCGATGCGGCCGCTCTTGCGCAAAGGAGCCATGTCGTCCACAGAGAACGCAATGCATATTTTATCCCTGATCGCCGGGAGCTCTTTGAGGACTTCATGCAGCGAGAGCCCGCTGTCGATCAGTTTCTTCGTCTCCTTTATCAGAATATACAGACCGCCTGCGGTGAGCTGGCTGTCGAAGAGCCCGATCCTGCCGCTATCCGATTGCCCGGCAGCCGCAAACGCTGTGCTGTACGCCCCGCTCAGGCGCGACGATATCGTGATGCACAGTGCTTCGTTACCCTTGCGGATTTCCTCATCGAAGCAGCTTAAAAAAGCGGAGACGTTCGGATGCGACGTCGTGAACTCGCCTTTGCCCCTGAGCAGGCTTTCGAAGTCGCCGTTCATGTCGCTGTAAGTCTCGCTGTAGCTTTGCCCGTTAACGCTGTAATTTATGGGAACCACCCGGATCCCCAGATCAAGCGCCTCTTTCTTCTTGAAATATGAGCTTGAGTCCGTAACGATAGTAATCATTTTAGTATGCTCCGATTGCCCTGAAACGGCTATATCTCTTCTCAACCAGCTCGTCTTTTTCCATATCGCAGAGTACCCCGACGGCGGAGATCAGCTCTGTGCGAAGGTTCTCGGCGAGCGACTCGCTTTCGGGTATGACCTTTTCTATAATCTTCAATTGCAGCAGGTCCCCGGCGGTGAGCTTAAGGCACTCGCTGGCTTCCTGCGCTTTTGCTGCGTCCTTCCACAGAATGCTTGCGCAGCCTTCGGGCGATATTACGGAGTATATCGAATTTTCCAGCATCCACACTTCGTCCGCCACCGCCAGCGCCAGCGCGCCGCCGCTGCCTCCCTCGCCGATGATCACCGATATGACCGGGGTTTTCAAGGTCATCATTTCCATGAGATTCTCCGCTATAGCCTGACCCTGGCCCCGCTCTTCGGCCCCTATCCCGCAGTACGCCCCCGCCGTATCGACAAGGCAGACGACGGGGCGGCCGAACTTCTCCGCAAGCAGCATCTGGCGCAGCGCTTTGCGGTACCCCTCGGGGTGCACCGAGCCGAAGTTGCGGGTGGTGCGCTCCTTTATGCTGTGCCCCTTTTCAATCCCAACGACAGTGACCGGCAGGCTGCCGAGGTATGCAACGCCAGTAACCACAGCTTTGTCGTCCGCGAAACGGCGGTCGCCGTGCATTTCCATAAAGTCGCTGAAGATACCGTTTATCAGGTCGAGAGCGGTCGGCCTGCCTTTTGCGCGCGCCGCCGCGACTGTCTCATACGCCGTCATTGTCATGGTTCCTCCTTCCTGTGGGTACCCGAGTGTATGCGCAGGAGCTGCGACAGGTACTTCTTTTGCCTTTTCCTGTCGACGACGTTGTCGATGAACCCGTGCTCCAGCATGAACTCTGCCCGCTGGAACCCCGCGGGCAGCTTCTTCCTGATGGTCTGTTCGATCACTCTCGGGCCTGCGAAACCGATGAGCGCATAAGGTTCCGCGAGGATAATGTCCGCCTCCATCGCGAAACTGGCCGTGACCCCGCCGGTGGTCGGGTCCGTAAGCACGCAGATAAAGAGATTGCCGGCGTCGCTGTGCCGCTTTACGGCTCCGCTCGTCTTGGCCATTTGCATGAGCGAAACGATCCCTTCCTGCATCCTCGCCCCGCCGGATACCGCGTATCCGACGACCGGCATGCCGTCAGCCAGCGCGCGTTCGAACGTGCGGGTTATCTTCTCGCCTGCGACCGCGCCCATGCTGCCCATCATGAAGCCCGGCTCCATGACGAAAATCGCCGTTTTGTGCCCTTCGATCTCGCATTTCCCGCATACGACGCAGTCGCGCTCCGCGCTTTGCAGCCTGGCCGACCTGAGCTTGTCCTCGTAGCCGGGGAAGCCAAGGATGTTCACCGGCGCTAAGTCCTCGTCGAACTCAATAAAGGTCTCTGCATCCGAAATCATATCGATACGCTGGCGCGCATTTATCCTGAAGTGCCGCCTGCAGTACGGGCATACATACAGCTCGTTTTCCTGCTCGTCCGCTGCGAGCGTTTTTTTGCATTTGTCGCAGGTGACGATAGCTTCCTCCATGGCTTCGTTCAAGGCCGGAGGCTGCTTCGACAGCCCTTCCAGCGCGTTTTTCGGTTTGACGAATCTCATTTTTTTATCAGTCCTCCTCGCAAGGCACTTAACCGAAGTAGCGATCTTCGGTCGTGTAGGTCGAGTCGATGAACTTCTCTGAGGACAGGGCTTCCGCCTGATATGAGGCATTGTGCGTGACGCCTTCGATAATAAGCTCGCACAAGGCGGCTTTCATTTTGCGGATCGCTTCGTCCCTTGTCTTCGCGTATACGATGAGCTTGCCAATCATAGAGTCGTAATAGGGCGGGATTGTGTAGCCCTGGTATATCGCGCTGTCGAACCTGACCCACGGGCCGTTCGGGACATGCAGCATTTCGATTGTGCCGCCTGCGGGTTTGAAGCCGCTGTACGGGTCTTCGGCGTTGATCCTGCATTCGATTGCGTGCCCCTTGAAATCAATCTCTTCCTGCGCGAAGTCGAGCTTCATGCCCGCTGCAGTGCGAATCTGCCATTTGACTATATCTATCAGCGTCACCATCTCAGTGACGGGGTGCTCCACTTGCAGGCGCGTGTTCATCTCTATGAAGTAGAAATCCCCCGCTTCATCGTAAATATACTCGATAGTGCCGACGCCTGTGTAGCCGGCCGCTGCGCCTGCTTTCACAGATGTCTCGATCATTTTATTCCTGGTATCGTCCGGGATAATCGCCGCAGGGCTCTCTTCAATGAGCTTTTGGTTATTGCGCTGCGTGGAGCAGTCGCGTTCGCCGAGGCAGACGATGTTGCCGTAGTTATCAGCCAGCAACTGCATCTCGATGTGTTTGACCGGGTGCAGATATTTTTCCATGTACACGGCGCCGTCCCCGAAAGAGGCGGCAGCCTCTGCGACAGCCTGGTCAAAGTTTGACTCCAGCTCGCCCGGGGATTTCACGAGCCGGATTCCCCGGCCGCCCCCTCCCGAACGCGCCTTGATTAGCAGCGGATAGCCGATTCTCTGCGCCTCTGCAGCCGCGTGCTGCGCGTCCTTCAGCAGACCGCTGCCCGGTATGACCGGCACACCGGCCTTTTGCATTGTGCGCCGGGCTTTGTCTTTATCGCCCATTTTCTCGATGACTGCCGCTTCGGGGCCGATGAAAACGATGCCGTTTTGCGCACAAAGCTTCGCAAACCCCGGGTTTTCGGAGAGGAAGCCATAGCCGGGGTGTATTGCTTCGGACTTCGTGGCTTTCGCGACCGAAAGTACCGCGTCCATATTGAGATAGCTGTCTTTCGAAAGCGCCCCGCCAATGCAGTAGCTTTCATCGGCGAGGTTCACATGCAGCGACTCGCGGTCTGCTTCGGAGAAGACCGCGACAGTCGAGACGCCCATTTCACGGCATGCGCGAATGATTCGTATCGCTATCTCCCCCCGGTTGGCTATAAGGATTTTTGAAAACATTGCATTATCCGATCTGCCCGCGCTTCACGGGCGCTGCGCTTAAGGAGCCTTGGACAAAAGTCGCGTCATTAGATAAGTGCCGATTGTTTTCGCCTGTTTTGCAGGGTTTACGCTGAACAAAGTTCAGCGGGGGCGAATACTTGGTTGTATTTAACCGAAAAACGCGCAAAACAGGTGGTAAGAGGCGGTGCAAAGCCGGCTGCGCCGACTCTAGATGATGGCGGGAGTTTTGTCCAAGGCTCCTAGGCCTTTTGCACCGCGAATGAAAGCTCTCCCTGCACGCACAGCTTCTCGTCTACGTACCCGGAGCTTTCGATGAAGTAGAAGGGACCCTTATGCGCGGTCAAGCGGCTTTTGAAGGTTAGCGTATCGCCGGGCCGGACGATGTTTTTGAATCTCACGTTTTTGAGCCCTGTGAAGTACGGAGTCATCTTGCCGCCTGCTTCATCCACAAGCAAACAGGAGGACTGCGCCATCATCTCGCACAGGATCACCCCCGGCACGACAGGGTCGCCCGGGTAATGCCCTTGCAGGAAGAACTCATCTCCCCGTATCGTGCAGCGCGCAATAGCCGTTTCGCCGTCGAGCTCCGCTTCGTCGATGAGCAGCATCGGCTCGCGGTGCGGCAAAATGTTTTTTAGCGCTTCTTTATCGATTGTAACCACCCCATTTTCATGCGAAGTGTGAGTCGGAGGCAAGGCTCCCGGGAGCCTGCGAACCATACTATGCCAGGAGCTTGCGACTAACTATGCGACAGGCTATGCGACTAACGCTTGGCGCAGGCCTCACTTCATCTTGAACAAAACTTGCCCGTACTCCACGATGTCGTTGTTCTTTACGCAGATGTCGACGATTTCGCCATCCTGCTCCGCCGAGATTTCATTCATCAGTTTCATCGTTTCGATGATGCACAGGACGTCGCCTTTCCTGACTTTGCTGCCGATGCTTACGAACGTTTCGGAGTCGGGCGATGAAGCGGAGTAATACACTCCGACAAGCGGGGATTTTACTTCTAAGAGGTTGTTGAAGTCAACGGTCAGGTCGTCGCCGCCTGGTTCCTGCTCCGTATCCGGCTCCTGCAGCGTTGCGGCGTCGCCGTTTCGTTGCGGCTCCGTCTCCGCGCCCTGCCTCTTTTCGAGGCGTACCCGCGTGCTGCCGTCCGCGACCTCCAGCGACGTCAGCCCGTAGGCGGTAAGTATCTCAGCGAGTTTTTCAATATTGTCTGTATTCATAAAGCCACCTTTTACTTTGCGGACGATATGCACGCTAGTATATATGGTTCACCCAACAAAACCGCGTTTGACGAACCGTCATATTCTCCTGAACGCGATCGCCGCGTTGTGCCCGCCGAATCCGAGCGATATCGATAGCGCCTTGTCAATGTCCTGCTCGCGCATCTCGTTCGGGACATAATCGAGGTTGCACTCGGGGTCAGGCTCTTTGTACCCGATAGTCGGAGGGATTGCGCCGGTCGCAATGACCTTCACCGCGGCGATGGCCTCGACGCCGCCGGCCGCTCCGAGCATGTGCCCTGTCATCGACTTCGTTGAACTTATCGGGATGCTGTACGCAATATCGCCGAGCGCTTTCTTAATCGCGAGCGTTTCGGCTTTGTCGCCCTGCGGAGTCGAAGTCCCGTGCGGGTTAATATACATTCTTTCATCGGCGGTCAGGCCGGCCTCCGACATAGCGAGCCGGATCACCTCCGCGCCTCCAACCGCTTCGGGGTGCGGCGCAGTGATATGGTAAGCATCGCATGTGTTGCCGTAACCGCAAATCTCGCAATAGATCCTCGCGTTGCGCTTGAGAGCCCTGCCGAGTTCTTCCAGGACGATAATGCCTGCGCCCTCGCCCAGGACGAAGCCGTTTCTGCGCTTGTCGAACGGGATCGAGCAGCTATCAGGGTCGCTCGTCGTCGAGAGTGCCAGAGCGTTCGCGAAACCGCCGACTGCCAGAGGATTTATCGTCGCTTCCGCCCCGCCTGCTATAATAGCGTCCGCATAGCCGAACTTTATCGCGCGGAACGCTTCGCCGATCGCATGCGTCGCCGTCGCGCACGCGCTGACGATCGGCAGGTTCGGCCCTTGCGCGCCGTACTTCATGGCGACGAGCGCGGAGGCCATGTTCGATATCATCATAGGTATGAAGAAGGGAGATATGCGTTGAGGGCCTTTTGTCAGCATCTTCTCCGTTTCGGTGATGAATGTGGAGATGCCACCGACTCCCGACCCGATGTACACGCCGAGCCTGCGCGGGTCGATGCTCCCTGCGATGCCGCTGTCTTCGACGGCTTGGGCGGCTGCGGCAAGGGCGTACTGCGCGTACAGGTCGGTTCTTTTAATCTCGCTTTTTTCCAGATAGGCCTCCGGGTCGAAGTCTTTGACTTCGGCGGCCATTCTTACTTTCATCCCTTCGGGGTCGAACTTTGTGATCTCCGCGAAGCCGTGCTTTCCGCCGGTAATGCTCTGCCAAAAAGCATCGACGTCGTTGCCGACCGGAGTGATGCAGCCAAGCCCCGTAACGACAGTTCTCCTCAAGTCTCGCATCTCGTTATCCCCTCCCTCATCACTAAGGAGCTGTTGATAAATAAGTTGAACAAAATTGCCACAGTATTTTTACCAGCAGACGAGGCGTCAAAACGCAGTAATGCTTGGAGCCTTGCAAGTTTTGACAACGAAGTATGATGGCAAAAATACAAGGCGAGATGTGCAAATTATTTATCAACAACTCCTATGGTGACGCTTATGAACGCAGTTCCCCATGATTATTTCGCGCCGGAGCGCGAGTTGCCGGAGTACCCTGCTTTCGAGGAAGGCATACGCCGCGCGCCGCCGCGCGAGTCCAGGCTGACTCAGGCGGATAAAGAGCTCGCGTTGCGCAACGCGCTCAGGTACATCCACAAGGACCACCACCGGCAGATGGCCGCAGAGTTTTTGGGCGAGCTTGAGACGCGCGGCCGCATCTACGGGTACCGCTTCCGCCCGCCCGGCAAGATCTGCGGGCGGAGCGTATATGAGTACGAAGGCCGCTGCCTCGAAGGCAAGGCCATACAGGTCATGATCGACAACAACCTCGACTTTGACGTCGCTCTTTATCCCTATGAACTCGTTACCTACGGCGAGACAGGCCAGGTATGCCAGAACTGGATGCAGTACAGGCTGATTAAGAAATACTTGGAGCAACTGGGCGATACTCAGACGCTTGTCATGATGAGCGGCCACCCGCTCGGCCTGTTCCGTTCCCATTCTTTAGCGCCGAGAGTAATAACGACGAACGCATTGACTGTAGGCATGTTCGATACCAATGACGGTTTTAACAGAGCCGCCGCGATCGGCGTGGCGAATTACGGGCAAATGACTGCCGGCGGCTGGATGTACATCGGGCCGCAGGGCATCGTCCACGGCACGTTCAACACTCTGCTCGGGGCAGGCCGGCTGAAGCTCGGCATCCCGGCTGACGGCGACCTGGCAGGCAGGCTTTTCGTTTCGGCGGGGCTTGGCGGCATGAGCGGCGCACAGGGCAAGGCGGCTATGATCGCAGGCGCGGCGTCTGTTATCGCCGAAGTCGACGCTTCCCGTATCGCGACTCGCCTCGAACAGGGCTGGGTTTCCGAATGCGCCGCCACATGCGGCGAGGCCGTGGCGATCGCGCTTGAGAAGCAGGCTGAGAAGGCGCCCTGCGCTGTCGCGTACCACGGCAATATCATAGACCTGCTGGAGTATATTATCGATAATGATATAAAGGTCGATCTCCTGTCGGATCAGACTTCCTGCCATGTACCCTACGACGGCGGGTACTGCCCCCGGGGGATTACGTACGAAGAGCGCACCCGGATGCTCGAGGAAGATAAGAAGGGTTTCAGGGAACTTGTGGACAAGTCGCTGATAAGGCACTACGAGTGCGTCTGCGAGCTGCACAGGCGCGGTACATACTTTTTCGACTATGGCAACAGCTTCCTCAAAGCTGTTTACGACGCGGGAGTGCCCGAAGTCTGCAAGAACGGGACGAATGACCTTGACGGTTTCACCTTCCCATCATACGTGGAAGATATTCTCGGCCCGCAGCTCTTCGACTATGGTTACGGCCCCTTCAGGTGGTGCTGCCTTTCGGGCGACCCCTCCGACCTCGACAAAACAGATAAAGCTGCGATGGACTGCATAGACCCCAACCGCAGGTACCAGGACCGCGACAACCGGATATGGGTGCGCGACGCGGCGAAGAACAAGCTTGTGGTCGGCACTCAGTGCCGTATACTGTATCAGGACGCGCTCGGCAGGATGAACATAGCGCTTAAGTTCAACGACATGATAAGGAACGGCGAAATCGGCCCTGTCATGCTCGGCAGGGACCACCACGATGCCGGAGGCACGGACTCCCCTTTCAGGGAGACCTCAAACATCAAGGACGGGTCGAATATCATGGCGGATATGGCGGTGCAGTGTTTCGCGGGTAACTGCGCAAGGGGAATGAGCCTCGTCGCCCTCCACAATGGCGGCGGCGTGGGCGTCGGAAAGGCAATCAACGGTGGTTTCGGCATGGTGCTCGACGGTTCGGAGCGCGTGGACGCGATACTTCGCATGTCTATCCCCTGGGACGTCATGGTCGGCGTTGCGCGAAGGAGCTGGGCTCTGAACCCGAACGCCCTCGGCACGGCGGCTGAGTATAACGAGGCATTCGCGCAGACCGACCATATAACGATGCCCAGCATCGCCGATCAGAGCATTATTGATGAAACGTTTGGGTAGTCTGTAACAACAAAGGTGGGCTGCACCCACAACCCAATGTACAATACCAGAATTCAGGAGTCAGAATATAGACGAGGGTTACGTAGTTTCGTGTTTTTTATTGTGTTAGTTTGTCTGTAAGTGCACAAGTGGCCTGTGTAAACCGGAGGTGACGATGATTATGGAGAAAATACTGGAATGCGTGCCAAACTATAGCGAGGGGCGCGACGCAGCGAAAATCGAAAAGATACTCCACCCCTTCAGGAACACACCGGGGGTGACGCTGCTCGACCACTCCTCCGACGCGAGCCACAACCGGACCGTCGTCACCGCAGTAGGCGCGCCGGAAGCGCTGATTGAAGCCGTGGCAAGCTCGGTCGGCGCCGCCGTTGAACTGATCGATCTGACGAAGCACGAGGGTCAGCACCCCCGCATGGGCTGCGTGGACGTCATCCCTTTCATCCCTGTGCGAGGCTGCACAATCGAAGAGGCGGACGCAGCCGCTAAAGAACTGGCTGCGCTGGTCGCGAAAAAGTACGCGCTGCCTGTTTATCTCTATGAGCACTCGGCAACCGCGGAGCACCGCCGCAACCTGGAAAATATACGCAGAGGCCAGTTTGAAGGCCTGCCGGATAAGATCAAAGATCCGCTCTGGAAGCCCGACTTCGGCCCGGGCTCTGTCCACCCGACGGGCGGCGTCACAGCTATTGGCGCCCGTCCGCCGCTCATCGCTTTCAACATCAATCTGGACACCGGGGACTTGAGCGTCGCTGAGAAAATCGCGTCGCGGATCCGCCACAGCGGCGGAGGATTGCGCTATTGCAAAGCGCTTGGCGTCATGCTGGAAGGCAGAGGCGTCGCGCAGGTGTCTATCAACATGACGGACTTCGGGAAAACCGCTGTCTATACAATTTTCGAGATGGTCAAGATGGAGGCGCGCCGCTACGGCGCCGGTGTACTCGGCAGCGAAGTGGTCGGCCTGATCCCCATGCAGGCGATGCTGGACTGCGCGGCTTACTATCTGCAACTGGAAGGCTTTACACCCGATCAGGTGCTGGAATCAAGGCTGTAACGCCGCATGCGCTTTGTTTGATAACTGATGCTGTTCAGGTACCCCCTTCAGACGCCGGAAAGGAGACCCTCTATATGCATGATTTAGTCATAAGCAATATAGGATTGCTCGCGACCGCTACCGGCGCAAACGCCAAAGCGGGGAGCGCCCAGGGCGGCATTACCGCAGTTGAAAACGCCTGGATCTCCGTGGATGGCGGTTTTATAACTGAGGTCGGGGCCGGCTCGTGCCCTTCCGCCGCTGAAACCTTTGACGCCGGCGGGCGGCTTGCGACGCCCGGCCTCGTCGACCCTCACACGCATCTTGTATTCGGCGGATGGCGCGAACATGAGCTCGCTATGAAGCTGCGAGGCGTGCCGTATCTCGACATACTTGCCGCAGGGGGCGGAATACTCTCTACAGTCACAAAAACGCGGGCGGCAAGTGAGCGCGAGCTTTTTGACAAAGCTGCCGCCGTGCTGGACAGGATGCTCTCCCTGGGCGTCACTACCTGCGAGGCTAAGTCCGGGTACGGGCTGAATTTCGAAGATGAGCTAAAACTGCTGCGTGTCGTCAAGAAGCTGGATGAAACCCAGCCTGTCGATTTGGTTTCGACGTTCATGGGCGCCCACACTATCCCACCCGAGTATACCGGTGACAGGGAAGGCTATATAAGGCTCATAATCGAGGATATGATCCCCGCAGCCGGCAGCGGCGGGCTGGCCGAGTTCTGCGATGTATTCTGCGAGACAGGCGCGTTCACGACCGAAGAGTCGCTGCGAATCCTCTGTGCCGGGAAAGACGCAGGCCTCGCGCCAAAGTGCCATAGCGACGAGATAGACGCGATAGGCGCAACCGCGATGGCCTCGTCCGCAGGAGCCGTTTCGTGCGAGCACCTGATCGTTTGCGACGCGGGAGGTATAGAGGCCATGCGCAAGAGCGGTACTATCGCATGCTGCCTGCCTGCGACTTCGTTCTACCTCGACGCCGGCTACGCGCCGGCCCGCGATATGATCAACGCGGGCGTGCCGGTGGCCTTCGGCAGCGACTTCAACCCCGGCTCATGCCCCACGAACTCGCTCCAACTGGCAATGAACATCGGCTGCTTCAAGTACCGCATGACGCCTGAGGAATGCCTCACCGCAGTCACTCTCAACGCCGCAGCGGCAATACGGCGCTCCGGGAGCGCGGGAACTCTCGAACCCGGCAAGGATGCTGACATTCTTATATGGGACGCCCCGAACATTGAGTATATGTGCTACAGGTTCGGCGACAACCTTGTTAACTCCGTTTTCAAGAAAGGCATCAAAGTGAAATGAACACGCCTGTTCAGATACCCGCTGCCTGCAGGGGTACCTGATCGGCTGCCAATGAGGTAGACAAGTTGCTATCATGGGATGAACTCGAAACGAAATGCAAGGAGTGCACCGGCTGCACGCTCTACGCAACCCGGACAAACGTCGTGTTCGGCACAGGCAACCGCGACAGCGAGCTGCTCTTTGTCGGCGAAGGTCCCGGCGAACAGGAGGATCTGAGCGGCGAGCCTTTCGTCGGGCGAGCCGGGCGTCTGCTGGACGACATGCTGAAGATAATCGGCCTTGACAGGACCCGGAACATATACATCGCAAACACGATCAAGTGCCGCCCGCCCGGCAACCGCGACCCTTCCGCAGCGGAGCAGGAGGCTTGTCTCGGCTGGCTGCGGGCCCAATACCTCCTTATAAAGCCGAAGATCGTAGTGTGCCTCGGCAGGATTGCCGCTGCGGAGCTGATAGGCGGAGATTTCAAGATATCCCGCGATCACGGCAAGTGGTACGATAAGGATGGCGTTGGCTTTATGGCTCTCTACCACCCCTCCGCCCTGCTTCGCGACCCTAACCGCAGGCCGGAAACTTTCTGCGACCTCAAGGAGCTGGAGCGGGCTATCAAAGAACGCTGCTCGAATACGTACTAATACCTTAAAGGATTGCTGCTTATGGATATACCGACGCGGTGTGCCTCAGCTTCCGATCTGCCTGCCCTGCGCGCTATTTGGGACGAAGCCTTCGGAGACGAGGCTGGCTTTTTTGACTTCTTCTTTGAGCCATCTTTATGTATCGTCGCCGATGACGCCGGGAGTCCCGGCGCAGCGGGGTACCTTGTTCCGTGCGGGGACTACGTCGCAGGCAGCCAAAGGTCGGCTTGCGCAATGATCTACGGCGTTGCTGCTTCTTCCGCCTCGAGGAACCGCGGCCTTGGCGCCGCAGTCGTGCGCGGCTTGATCAGCGCTGCCGGAGGTCGTGGCTTCCCGTCGGTCGTATTGTGCCCTTCCGGCGACAGCCTGTTCGAGTATTACAGCAAGCGTTCGGATATGCGCGACTGTTTCATGGTTCGCGAGCGCCGCTTCCCGCCCGGAGCGATGGAGGATGGACATACGCCGCTTAGCAGGGTATCTCCCTCCGAGTACCTTTCCATACGGGAGTCTGTACTGGAGGGAATCCCGCATATTGCATCAACAACCGGAATACTTGATTACCAGGCATATTTATGCGGCTCTAGTGCGAGTGCAGGTTCGGGCTCAAGTGCAGGCTCTGCTGCAAGCTCAGGCTCGGACTCAGGCTCAGGCTCAGGCTCAGGGGCGAGCGCAGGCTTGGGATCATCTCCCACAGATCGCGGCGGCCTTTTTACAGCGGACACACCGGGCGGGCCTGCCTGCCTTATCGTAGAGCTGCAGGACGACGGCTCCGTCAGGATAAACGAGCTCCTCGCGCCGCACGGCTGCGAGCACGGCATTGTAGCCGCGGTAGCCAATACTTACCCCTCGTTTGAGTACATCGTCCGCTCGCCGGTCGTAGATGCGCAAGACCTGCACCAAGCGAGGAGGTTCGGTATGCTCGCCGCAATGCAGGTGCGCGGAGGCGATCCCGCGCCGGGAGGCAGTGCGCACAGCAGTGTACCGGGCGGCGGCATAGCGGGCAGCGGCGTACTGACGCCGGGGGTCAGCGCTCTCCCTGCTCCCTGGTACGGCCCCGCGTTGGACTGACGGCGCCCGAATAGTAATGGCAACTATTCAGTGCCACCTTAGTTCGGCCGTTACATCACCGAGGCACTGAATAGTAACTAGCAACGAAATATTTTTGTAAAAAACCTCTTTCTTTTGCAAAAAACACTTGACAGCGTACGCTGAATGCTTTAGAATAAAGGACACTGGCGCAAGCGCTGCGCGACGCTCGCTTCACTTGACAATAAATATGAAGTTTAACACTTCTGAAACATCTTAGTGTATATCGCTTAACATCTATCGCTTATAATCAACACAGATGTTCCTATTATTTAGCTTTTTTCATTTTATTATCCTCATAATCTGTTGGGTCAACAGGAGTCTTCGGGCTCCTGTTGATCTGTCTTTACTTATACTAGCGTGCGTAAATATTCGCCACGCTGCGCCGGTCTTTTTGCTCTCAGGCGGCGCGTCAAAACCTTGAAAGGCTGCTAGCATTCCTGCGGTTTTGCCACACCACCTGAGAGCAAAAATCCTTGGCGGATCATTGGCAAATATT
>WRJQ01000048.1 GCA_009778485.1 Oscillospiraceae bacterium | reverse complement strand
GCTGGCGTCCGGCCGGCGGCCCCGCCGGTCGTTGGTTGTTCCGGGGAGGGGCGCGGGGCCCTGGCTGTGGCCGACCATGCCCACAACCCCCGCCCCCCTGTCCTGCCAGCGCGAGCACGAGCGCCAGCGCGGTGAGCGTCGTCTTTGTTATCTTCATAGCAGTTCTCCGTGGCGGCGGATGTACGCCTTCTTGACGACGGTTGTGAGCGACATATAGAGCGCGACCGTCCCGATGAGCCACCACAGCGACTCCAGAGGCAGCGCGACCAGCCCGATGCTCCTGCCGAACGAGGTGAAGGGCATGACGGTCAGGAGCGCGCTGCCCATGCATGTCAGCGTCGTCACATGCCATGAGGCATGGCTCTTGATGAAGGGTACCTTCGGCGTTCTGATCATATGTATGATGAGCGTCTGGGTCCACATCGACTCGATGAGCCAACCCGAATGGAAGAACGCCCTGAACGCCGTTGCCATATCCATCCCCGTGAAGAGCCCCGACTTCACCACAGCGCCTTCCGCTATGCTCGCGTACTGCGCTCCGCCGGAGACGTACTTCGGGCCGAGATAGAAAAACAGCAGTAGGTATGTGGTTATGTCAAACAGGGAGCTTGTCGGTCCGATCCATATCATAAAACTGCCGATTGACGTGGAGTCCCATTTCCTCGGTATCCTGAGGAACTCTTTGTCGACATTGTCCCAGGGGATCGACGTGCAGGTGATGTCGTAGATCAGGTTCAGGAAAATAATATGAATGCTCAGCATCGGCAGGAACGGGATAAGCGCGCTCGCCACGACGACCGAGAACATGTTGCCGAAGTTTGAGCTGGCGGTCATCTTGATGTACTTGATCATGTTCGCGTATGTCTTGCGCCCCTCGACCAGCCCCTCTTCGAGCACCATCAGGTCTTTTTCGAGCAGGATGATATCCGCCGACTCTTTCGCGATGTCGACGGCTGTATCCACCGATATGCCTATATCCGAAGCCCGCATGGCGGCGGCGTCGTTGATGCCGTCGCCCATATATCCAACGGTATGACCCCGCTCCCTCAGCAGCGTGACTATCCGCGCTTTCTGGTCGGGGCTCAGTTTGGCGAACACGTTCGTCGTCTCGGCAGCCTTGCCGAGCTGCTCGTCGTCCATGGCTTCGACGTCGGACCCGAGCAGCAGGTTATCCACCCTGAGGCCGACTTGCTTGCAGATCGTGCGCGTGACTTTATCGTTATCGCCTGTGAGTATCTTCGTGGTGACGCCGTATTCTTTGAGCGCCCGGATCGCTTCGGCCGTGTCGTCCTTGGGCGGGTCGAGGAACGCGAGGTACCCTATGAGCACCATGTCCGCCTCGTCGTTCACCGAGAAGGCTCCGACCGGGGACGGGTTCGTCTTCTGCGCTACCGCGATTACCCGCATGCCATCATCGTTGAGGTCGTCGACCGTGACCAGTATCTCTTCCTTCAGCTCATCCGTAAGCGGCTCGACGTAGCCGTTGTACTCCGTGTACGCGCATATCGAGAGCATCTCCTCGACGGCGCCTTTCGTTATCATCTGTGTCTTGCCGTTTTTATCCTCGACGACGACGCTCATTCTGCGGCGGTTGAAATCGAAGGGGATCTCGTCGACTTTTTCGTAATACTTTGATAGCTCGCCCAAGCCCGGCGCGGCGCTTCCGCTATACGCGGTTTCGCTCGCTTTCTCTTCGGCTTCCTCCTGCGTTTTGTCGATTATCGCGACGTCCATGAGGTTCTTGAGCCCTGTCTGGTAGTAGCTGTTCAGGAAGCCGTGGCGCAGGACCCTCACTTCCTCGTTGCCATGGACATCCAGGTAATATGTCAGCACGACTTTGTCTTGCGTGAGCGTGCCTGTTTTATCCGTGCAGAGTATGTCGATTGCGCCGAAGTTTTGCATGGAGTTCAGGTTCTTGATGATGGTCTTCTTCTTCGACATCGCCACAGCGCCCTTTGCGAGGCAGGCGGTGACGATCATAGGCAGCATCTCCGGCGTCAGCCCGACTGCAACCGCGAGGCCGAACAGCAGCGATTCCATCCAGTTTTTCGTCGTGATCCCGTTGGCGAGGAACACGATCGGCACCATCACGAGCATGAAGCGGATCAGAACCCATGATACTGCGTTCACGCCTTTTTCGAAGCTTGTCTGCACCGCCTGCCCGGAGACGGACTTCGCCATCGAGCCGAACATCGTGTCGTCGCCGGTCGCAATCACTACGGCGGCTGCCGATCCGCTTATGACGTTGCTGCCCATGAAGGCGAGGTTGCTGCACTCCGTGTAGGAGCCGGGCTTTTCCGGGGGCGCGTCCGGTATCTTCTCGAGCGGGTCGCTTTCGCCGGTCAGGGAGGACTGGCTTATGAACATGTCCTTCGCTTGCAGTATGCGGATGTCGGCCGGTACCATGTCGCCCGCCGCGAGGTGGACTATATCGCCGACTACTATGTCTTCGAGCGGGATTTCGGCGGGGCCTGTTTCGAGGCGCTGCACGTTGGCTGTAGTCGTTATCATTTCGAGGAGTTTGCGCACGGCGATGCTGGAGCGCGACTCTTGAACAAAGCGCATGACGCCGCTGATGATGACCATAGCGAAGATAATCACGGCGGTGAGTATGTTAATATCTTCCGGCCGCCCTTGCATCGAGGGCAGGATGATGTCTGTGAATATCGACGCAACTGCAAGCGCGACCAGTATGACTGTGAACGGGTTTATGAACGCGCCGACGATCCTTTGGAACGTCGTCTTTTCTTTCTCGTGCGTGACTCTGTTGGAGCCGTACTCATCGCGCGCGTCGTCCGCCTGGTCTTCGCTGAGGCCTTTCATCGAGGTGTTCAGCCTGGCGAGCAGCGCGTCGGCGCCTTGCGAGTACGCGGCTTCGTATCTGGCGTTCATCGCTTCCCTGCGGAGTTTTTCCTGCGCCGCTTTTTTTGTGCCGGCGCCTGTGATTGCATTGCTGCTCATAGCCATCTCCTCCTTCGCGCAAGACAGGGGGACGGTTCTCCTGTCCTGCCCCTGTGTTCCCCGGGTTCGTCATCCCGGGCTTGACCCGGGATCCCCTGCTGTTCGCGGGCCTATGGCCCCGTGAACAGCACAAGAGAACCGTCCCCTTGTGTTATTTTATGTATCTCTTTGATTTGCCTATGTATGCGATGTCCGCGCAGCATAGCGCCAGCCAGCCGACCACGGCCCATTTGAAATATATCAGACGGAATACTTCCGAGTACCCCGCCGCGCCGAAAATCGCGGCCGCTATGAGGAACGCTGCGCTCAGGTTCCTGCACAAGGGCTTTATGTTTATCTTTTCCTTTTCTTCTTCAGGCATGAGCCGGTACGCTTTTATGAAAACCGGCGCTTTTCCCGTTAGGAAGGCGACCCCGACCACGAGCAGCATCGCTGCCGCCATATAGCAGATTACCATTAGCAAATCTCCCACTAAGACAGGAGAACCGTCCCCCTGTCTTGCTCCCGGATAGCAGATGCGATTTCATCGAACTTCATGCTGTGCGACGCTTTGACCAGCACGTTGTCGCCCTTTTGCAGGATTGACGGCAGCGCAGCAACACAAGGGGACGGTTCTCTTGTGTTGTCCCATGACAACACAAGAGAACCGTCCCCTTGTGTTGCACCCTGTGCTGCTTCGTAGCCCTCGGCGATCAGCGCGGCTTCTTCGCCGCAGCATAGCAGCACATCGATGCCGCACTCGAATGCAAGGCGACCAACGTCCCTGTGCAGCTCGCCGGACTCTTTGCCAAGGTTGAGCATATCGCCCAGTATCGCCACGCGGCGGCCCTGCAGCATTGAGAGCGACAACAGCGCGGCTCTCATGGAGTCCGGGTTGGCGTTGTAGCTGTCGTCTATCAGGGTGACGAAGCCTGTGTCGATTACATTCGCCCTGCCTTCAGCAGGCACATAATCAAGGATCCCCCGCGCTATCTCCTCATCCGTCAGGCCGAGGAGCTGTGCAGCGGCTGCGGCGGCGAGCGCCGCGTAAGCCAGGTGGCTCCCGAACGCGGGTATATTCGCCTCGAAACTCCCGGCTCCGTGCGCGATCTCGCATATCACCGCAGCAGTCCCCTTGGAGCGGACGTTTCGCGCAAGGTAGTCATTGCCGGGTTCGAGGCCGTATGTGATTTTCCGGATGCCGGGGTCGAAGCCCCGCAGGTTGATGTCGTCGCCGTTCAGTATCGCGCAGTCTTCGGGCTTCATATATGCGAAGACTTCGCTCTTCGCCCTGAGCACTCCCTTCAGGTCGCCGAGTTCCTTCAGGTGCGAGTAGCCTATATTCGTCGTAATACAGATGCCGGGGCGAGCCATTGCCGCCAGCCGGCCCATCTCGCCGAAGTCGCTTATTCCCATTTCAATGACAGCCGCTTCATGAGTCTCTTCGAGAGCCAGCAGGGTGAGAGGCACTCCGAGCTCGTTATTAAAGTTCGCGGGCGTCTTCAGCACGTTGAGCCTCGCGCCGAGCGCTGCGGCGGTCATTTCTTTCGTGCTCGTTTTGCCGACGCTGCCCGTTACGCCGATGACGGGTATGCTAAACAGGCTTCTGTAGTAAGCCCCGAGTTCCTTGACGGCGGAGAGCGTCGATTCGACGAGTATATACGGACCTTTAGCGCCTGCCGGCGGCTTCTCCGCCAGGCAGCATACCGCGCCGGCGTCGAAAGCTTCGTTGGCGAACAAATGCCCGTCGTTATGCTCGCCCTTGATGCATACAAAGATGTTCCCGGGCTTCACCTCGCGGTTGTCGCGCGCCGCGCCCGACACGCGGCCGTTGCGCGCAGTCTCGCTGCCGACGTATTTGCCGTTTGTGATCTCGGCTATTTTCCATGGCGTCAGATGTTCCAATGTATGTCTTTTCCTTTGTGTAGTTTGGCTAAGGAGCCTTGGACAAAACCGCGTTTGACGATTTATGAGTGATTTTTTCGTCAGGCGAGTCAAGCGAAGTCTGGCGGGAAAAGCGCCAAAAAGAGGCGGGCGTGCTTTTGTCTGGCGAACCATAACACGCCCGCATGGCTGTATCTATGTAGTATAACTGAATAATAACCGCGTGAACCGCTACAGCGTGATCTCTTCCCCCGCTGCGAGGATGAGCTTGCCTTCGGCTTCGAACTTATCCGCCAGCTCGCGGTTGAAGAGCTCGCCGGGAGCCATGTGGTACGGGGTGCTGTGCTTCGCCTTTATGAGCGCGGCGCATTCGGAGGCTTCTTCCATGCTCATGTTGTAGACTCCGTCGCTGCACAGGAATGCGTAATCGAAATTCCTCGCTGCGAAGCCCGCCATTTGCTCCGTTTTCGACGTGTCGCATGAGAGGTAAAGTTGGATCCCGTCGCTGAACGTGAGGATGAACCCCACGCATTGCTTAGGGTCATGGTTCTTGTTCGCGGCTTCCACGGCTTCCACTTTGAGGTAGCCGAGCTCAAATGTGTTGTGCTTCCCGCCTTCAAGCGCGTCGTCTTGCGTGATGGTGCGGCACTCTTCGGTTTTAGCTGCGATCAGGTCTGTCTGGTTGTGGTCGCCGTGCTGGTGCGATACGAGGATCAGGTCGGCGGGCAGGTCGTAGCCATCCCCTGCGTAGGGGTCGATGTAGATGATTTTGCCTTCCGTTGTGGTAATCCTGACGCTCCCGTGCCCCTGATAGTATAGCTTGGTCATTGGTGTGATTCCCCTTTCCTAATCGGGTAGGGGGGGCGGTTCTCCTGTCTTGTGCGGCAAGACGCGCCGATAGAGTTGCAGTTGCGGGCCTTGTAGTGCGACTCCGATAACACAAGAGAACCGTCCCCTTGTGTTGATAGGGTAGGCCTTGTGCTGTTACAGGCCGAATGTCTTAAACTGCCATTTGTTGAACTTCATCAGTTCCTCAATCGCGGCTGTGTCTTTGAGCCTTTCGGGCTCTTTCTTCTTAATGGTCAGATAGTCGTGCAGGAAGTCGTACCAGCAGGTCATGCCCCCTATGTCGTACATGGCGGATTTTGCGAGGGCTTCGATGCTGAAGGGCAGGTACTTAGGTATGTCTACCATGTTTTCCGGGCCGGCGATGAACTCGTCGTCGAATATCTTGAACTTGATTTGGCCTTCCCTGACGTAAAAGAGGTTGCGGCTGGGGGTGAACTCCAGCGTTTCGGCCTTGAAGCCTTCGTCGAACTCGAGGTAGTTGATTTCGCGCACTCCCCCGCATTCCCAGCGCCCGACCATCAGTTTCACGGTGACTCCGTCGAGTTCGAATTTCGCTATCGGCCTCGATGGGTGGCGGACGGGGTAGACTTCCTCGTTGGGCGCGCGTTCGTAGTCCATAGGTTCATGGCGGAAATGGTCGTTATCCGTCACGAGTCCCGCTGCGGCGAATTTTGCCTTGAGACCGGGCTGGTAGTGGTCCATTAGCTGCGTTATCGGGACATTGTCGACTCCGTTCCAGTGCTGGAAGAAGCCTCTGAATTTGACGTCGCCATAGTTATACATGCGGTGGATCATATATGGTTGCAGGTGGAAGAATGTGCCGGGTTCTATGCGGGTGACTTTTCCCATGACATAGAGGTCCATCGCGTTGCTGTCGACGAACCAGGTCTCGTACCCTACTCTGTGTTCGTGCAGCCCCATCATGTTGCTTTCGCCGTCCGTGGACATCATGATTGAGTCGGTCATTGCGTAGAGTCTTTGTCCGCTATTGTCGGGCATGATGAAGACGGCCATCTCTTCGCTTGGTTTTCCGTCGGGCCTCGAGATCGGCGGCGACGCGGTGTACAGCCAGTGGCTTTCGTCGTTGAGATCCATGAGGTATCTCGGTTTATTCACCTTTATCGGTCTTGCCATAAGTATCACCTCGAATATTCATTTGTTTGTTTTATTCTACATTACTTGTGCCAAAGTGTCAATGAAGTTTTCATGCTGCGCGGCGGACGTCTCCGGCTGCCCGTTGTCGCCGCAAATGGCGATTCGTGCCTTAAAAAGTGGTTGTCTATCATAATGATAGACAACCACTTTTTTGGCTGACGGCAGAATGCCGCCCCGGCACTGATCGTGCGTCAGCCGTCCACAACTGTTGCACAGACATGGATATGTTTCAGCTAATCTGTGTGAACATCATTCGGGCACGAAGGCAGCATGCCGGCCGTCAGCTCGGCATGGGCGGAGTACCGAGCCTTTCGACTATCTCAGTTAGCCTCACAAGGATAGCTGCAGCTTCCGAGCGCCTGATGTTATTCGCCGGGTGGAATGTTCCCTCTTCGTCGCTGCCACCAACGATCCCGGAATTATACAGTTTCTTAATGGAACTCTCGTACGGGGTGGCGGCGGTCACGTCGGGCGGCGACTTTACATACCAGCGCAGCTCATACTCATGATCCGGAAGGGTGTGGGCGAATATATACGCCATCTCCGCGCGGGTAGCGGGTTTGTCGTAATTTGCGAACAAACCGGTGGTGATGATGCCCTGCTCGACGGCATAATCCACATACACCTGATACCACGGTTCGCCCTGCGTGAACTCACCCGATCCGCCTTGATAGATGTCGTTGACTCGCACGGCCATCGTAATCGCTTCGGCGATGGTCAAGTTGCCATCCGGGTCAAACTTGTCGCCGGGTTTGCCGTTCATAAGTGCATACTCATACGCGTAGGCAACTACTTTCTGGTCATTGAGTCCGTACCACGCATCCTCGTTCACATCGTTGAACATTCCGGAAGTATATGTCCTCGTCTTGGCGAAGTTGTTCATCGAACCTGCGTACTCTACGACTAGCACGCCCTGTAACGGGTAAAAACCTTCGTTATCAGCGGTATTATGTTTGTACGCGATGCCGGAGTAATTGCCTGATGAGTCTTTGGCCCATTTCACGGTCGCCCCTGGGCTAACGAGAAGGTCGGTTGCGGAGCCTTCGTTATATATCGCATCGTTGCTCGGATTTTTCCAACTGCAGACCACAGCCGTGCCGCCGATCGTGGCGGGCTCTCCGAGCTTACGGATGATACGATGGTCTCCGCTGCCGGTCATACCATCCCCCTCATAACCGAGTATGAATCCTCCGGTGATATTGACTGTTCCCGTGATTCCGCCGGTGACTACGGTCCATGATGTGCCGGTCACCGTGCCGCCGGTGATGTTTATGGTGCCGGACTCGCCGCCGCTGATCGCCACTCCGGGTGAACTATAGTTGGTAACTCTACCGCTGTTCACGTTTATAGTTGCTGCGTCTACTGAGGCGATTGGGTCAATCGCGGCGATAGTAAACGTACCTCCGCTTGTTACATCGCCGCCGTTCACTGTGACTGTGTTAGTGCCTGTGACTAGGATTGCAAGGCCCTTTCCTCTGCTCCACAAGTTGCCGCCGTCTGCGACTTCGAACTCTCCGGCGCCCTTTAGCTCGATAAGGCTATCGGCTATCTCAGTGAAGTCTTCGCCGCCTTCGTACGTCGCCTTCCATACCACCTTTAGGCTCGAGCCAATGTCTAGGACCAGCTTGTTCGTCGCGCCGGTGACTTCGCCGGTGACGGTAACGGTGGTTAACGAGGCCTCGGCCGATAATGAGCCTTCCCCGCCGGTTAGAAACAGTCTGATTTGATTCGCCAGGGCCATTGCGGATACTGTGGCCACGTTGTCAAGTTCTCCCGGTTTCAGTTCTTCAAACCCCGGTTTCGTTTCTTCAAACCCCGGTTTCAGTTCTTCAAACCCCGGTTTCATTGCCCCGGCCGTCAGCGGCAGGGCTAGGGACAGCGAGAGTGCCATCGCCAGGACGAGTGTTGCGGATAACAGCCTTTTTGTGAAATGCTTCATTATGGGGTCCTCCTACAATATTGATTTTTTCGGGCGGCCACTAGGGTCGCTCCTAGTTGGGTGTTTCGGGCAACCATTAGGGCCGCCCCGGCGAGGTGGGACAACCCCCGCTGCCTTCGGCAGCTTCCCCCTTCATGCGTGAAGGGGGCATGGGCCATCCTTACGTTCTATAGATGCAGTATACCACACTTTGGTTTTATTTTTACACATTTTTTTCTATTCGTGCTTCAAAAGAGGTTGTATATCAAAATGATATACAACCTCTTTTAGGCTGTCGGTAGACTGCCGACCTTACGAATGAGGGTGTTCGGGCGGAAAGCGACCTTTGGTCGCTCTGAGGACGTCCGCCCCTACGACGGGGAATGCGGGCGTTATACCGGCCGTCAGCTTGTCATGGCCGGGCGTCCGAGCCTATAGCCTATCATGATCAGCCTAATAAGGATGGCTGCAGCTTCAGCGCGCTTGATGTTGTTATCCGGGTAGAATGCTCCCGCTTCGTCGCTGCCGCCTACAATCCCGGCGAGATACAGTTTTCTTATCTCGTTATTGTACGGCGTGGCAGAAGTCACGTCGGGCGGCGATTTAACATCCCATTGCTCCCGATACTCATGAACCGGAAGGGTATGGGCGAATATATACGCCATCTCCGCGCGCGTCGCCTGCTTTTCGTAGTCCGGGAACGTATCGGATTTTATAATGCCTTGCGCGATAGCTTTATTCACATACACCTGATACCACGGTTCGCCCTGCGTTAACTCGCTTGTGTCGCCTCTGTAGATACTGTTTACCCGCACAGCCATCGTAATCGCTTCGGCGATGGTCAGGTTCCCCTCCGGGTCGAACTTGCCGTCGTTTTTCCCGCTCATCAGGGCATACTCATATGCCTTCGCAATAACCTGCTGGTTATTGAACCCATACCACGCATCCTCGTTCACATCGTTGAACAGTTCGGGTGTATATGTTCTTGACTTGGTGAAGTTGCTTATTGAACCATCGTATTCAATGACTCTCACGCCGTTTATCCGATAAAAAACTTCGCTAACAGCGGTTACGTGCTTGTAAGCGATGCCGACGCTGCCGGTATCTTCATCTATCGCCCATATTGCGTATGCGCCCGGGTTGACGGCAAGGTCGGCTATGGTACCCTTAATATAAACCGTTCCTTGGCTCGGTTTTTTCCAACCGCAGACTACGGCCGTGCCGCCGATCGTTGCGGGCGCGCCGAGCTTACGGACGACAGCATGGTCTCCGCTCCCGTCGATGGTTTCCCCATAACCGAATATGAATCCTCCGGTGATATTGACTGTTCCCGCGATTCCGCCGGTGATTACGGTCCATGATGTGCCGATCACCGTGCCGCCGGTGATGTTGATGGCGCCGGACTCGCCGCCGCTGATCGCCACTCCGGGCGAACTATAGTTGTAAACTGCTCCGCCGTCCACGTTTATTGTTGCTGCTACTTCTACTGCGGCGATAGTAAACGTACCTATGCTTGATACTTCGCCGCCGTTCACTGTGACTGTGTTTGTGCCTGTGACTTTAATGGCGAGGCCCTCTCCTCTGCTCCGCAAGTTGCCGCCGTCTGCGACTTCGAACCGTCCGGCGCCCTTTAGCTCGATAAGGCTATCGGCGATCTCGGTGAAGTTACTGCCGCCTTCGTAAGTCGCCTTCCAAACCACCTTTTCGCTCGAGCCAATGTCTAGAACCAGCTTGTTCGTCACGCCGGTGACTTCGCCGGTGACGGTAACGGTGATTCCCGAGGCCTCGGCCGACAGCGAGCCTGTTCCGCCGGTTGGAAACAGTCTGATTTGTTCCGCCAGGGCCATTGCGGATGCTGTGGTCAAGTTGCCAAATTCTCCCGGTCTCATTTCCATATCTCCCGGTTTCGACTCTTCAAACCCCGGTTTCAGTTCTTCAAACCCCGGTTTCATTGCCCCTGCCGTCAGCGGCAGGGCCAAGGAGAGCGAGAGCGCCATCGCCAGGACGAGTGTTGCGGATACCAGCCTTTTTGTGAAATGCTTCATTATGGGGTCCTCCTACAATATTGATTTTTTCGGGCGGCCGAGGATGTCCGCCCCTACAGCGGGGTGTTCGGGCGACGCGTCGGCCATCCTTACGTTCTATAGATGCAGTATAGCAAACTTTGGTTTTACTTACTACATAATTTTTCTACAAATCGCCCCTACGGCATGTTGAATCTGAGTCTTGCGCCTTCGTTCATCATGCGCGTGAGGATTGCCGAGACTTCGCTGCGCTTTATGTTCGCTTCCGGGTTGCACTTGTGCGTTGCGACGTCCACGCCCTGCAGTATGCCCGCGCGGTACAGCTTGTATATCGCTGCCGATTGCGGATGCGCCATAGGCACGTCGGGTATCGCCCCGTCCGCTATATTGTTGATTGCCGCCAGCGCTTCGTCAGGCAGGGCGTTTGCGAATATCTCCATGTACCCCGCCCTCGTCGCGGGGGCGCCCCACTCGTAGTCCTTGTCGATAATCCCGTTGTCCTTCGCGTAGTCTGCAAAGCTGTCCCACCAGTTGGGGACCCCGTTCGTCAGCGTGACTGCGCCTGTCGTGTAGAGCTCGTGCATGCAGGCGGCGAGTTTCACCGCTTCGGCGTAGGTCAGGTTGTTTTCAGGTTTGAACAGGGTTTCCGTTATCCCGTTTATAAGGCCGGATTCCCAGGCTGTCTTAACGTCGTCGTAGAACCAGTCGGTAGGCAGCACGTCCGTGAACGGGAATGGCTTCGGCTCTCCGCCATCCGGGTCGTCTTCTGCTTTTACTGTCAGCGTGAATGTCAGCGTGGCGGCGGGGTCGGCGCCGTTCTCAGCTTTGATTATGACGCGGTAGGTTCCCGGCTCAATCCCCGCTGCTATGTCGAGCTCCTTAGATGAGCTGTTCCAAGTTATATCGGGGGAGTCGCTTTGCGCAGTCACAACGGGCTCGGGAGTTCCGCCGACCGCGTAGGCATCCGTCGAGCACGCCTCGTAACCTTCAACCAGAGTCATTGACGTCGGTCCTGTGATCGTCGGCGCGACGCTCTCGCCGGGGATGACCGTTACGCCCTCCACTTTGAGGAAGCCCCCTGAGTCTTCTGCGCTGTGCTTATATGCCACGCCGAAGTCGCCGGTCACGGGGTGTATCGCCCACCACGCAGTCGCTCCGGCGCTGACGAAGAGTTCGGTTGCAGACCCTTCGTCATATGTCTCGATATGCGGTGACTTCCATCCACATACGACTCCGGGGGCGCTAATCGCGGGTGCGGGGGCGCCGTCGGCACGAAAGAAAACCGAGTCAACATCTGTACCGTCGATAGACGTGATGCGCCCAAACACAAAGCCTCCGCTTATAATGACGCTCGTGCCGGCGCCGTTAAGGTCAACAGCCCTGTGGCCGTAGCTGCGAACCGTTCCGTCGGATATGTTGAGTTTTGCGCTACTCTCTATGCAGATGGCGGGACTAAATGAACTCACTACGCCGCCGGAGACGTTGACGATGGTGGAGTCACCGTAGGCAAGAACAGCGCACCCGTACGAAGAACTCCCCACCGTGCCATTTGAGATGTTGACTATGGAGGAATCATGGACGAAAATAGCGGAGCTATCGGCCTTGTTGCAGCTCACCGTGCCGCCGCTCACTTCGACGGTGGAGTCTGCGCCTGCTTCAATAGCGGAGCTTTCAACGTTACTGCAGCTCACCTCGCCGCCGCTCACTTCGACTGTGGTCTCAAAAATAGCGTAAATAGCGGTGCTTGCAACGCCACTGCAGCTCACCGTGCCTCCACTCACCTTGACTGTGGACGTACTAGCGTAAATAACGGAGTTTTCGGCTTCGTCGCTGTGCACTATGCCGCCGCTCACGTTCACTGTGGACTCTCCACTAACGTAAATGGCGGAGCCACTTACGCCACTGCAGCTCACCTCGCCGCCGGAGACATTGACGGTTGATGAGTATGCGTAGATTGCGACGCCTAACGCACAACTCACTTCGCCGCCTGTAATGTTGATGGTGCTGGAGGCGTCGGCGCTAACTGCATATCCTCCTACATCTATGGAGCAAGCCACGCTACCGCCGCTTACGTTTAGCGTGCTGCCTTCGCCAGTCATGGCGATTGTGTATATACCGCCCTCTACCGTGCCGCCGCTCACCGTGAGCGTGTTCGCGCCGCTGCTCTGGATGGCGCTACCCTTTTTGGTGCTTATAATGGAGCCGCCCGTCGCGACTTCGAACTCGCCGGCGCCTGAGATGTCGATGAGCGTCGCGTTGTCGGCGAAGCCGGAGCCATCCACATACGTCGCTTTCCAAAGTACCTTCACCCCGGCGGGGATGTTCAGCGTCAGCGTCGACGCAGCGTTCGTCTTGCTGCCGGTGACTGTGATGACGTCGCCGGGAGATGCGGCGGTCAGGATATTGTTGACCCCCTTTTGCGTTGTGTTGTCGCTGTGGCTATTTGCAAGCTCCATGGACACGGCTTTCGACCCCGACGCCCCGGCTGTCAGCGGCAATCCCGCCGTCAGCGCGATCGCCATCGCA
>WRJQ01000047.1 GCA_009778485.1 Oscillospiraceae bacterium | reverse complement strand
GACAAAAGTCGCGTCATTAGATAAGTGCCGATTGTTTTCGCCTGTTTTGCAGGGTTTACGCTGAACAAAGTTCAGCGGGGGCGAATACTTGGTTGTATTTAACCGAAAAACGCGCAAAACAGGCGGAAAGAGGCGGCGCTTAGATGGTGGCGGGAGTTTTGTCCAAGGCTCCTAGGGGGGCGGCAGTGCTACTGCATCTCCGGCTCGCTGCTGTTTGCCGGTTTTTCGAAGCTCTGGCTGAAAGTCACAATGAAGCCGTCGATGTTGTTGCCGGAAATCTCGTAATCGCAGCCGGAGGGGAGCGTAATTACCATGCTTGTAGTGTGGTATATCTCATATATTTCCGAGCCAAACTCAACTTTGAGCGTAGCCTCGGGAGTGAATCCGCCGAGGTACTCGATGTATTCCTCGAGACACCAGCCTTTCTGCTTTATCAGGTACGCATGCAGCTCCCCAACGTACCTGAAGTGCCAAGTCTCGTTAACAGTCCTCGTTATATCCGTCTTGTTCTCCGGGTACCGTAAAATAAAGCCATACTTGTACGAGTTGCGCGCGAACCAGGCGTATGACCCCTCGCCTGTGAAGGTCGCGTCCTTTTTATCCCCAATGTGCAAGCCGAGGTCTACGGCGAGCCCGCTGTGGTGCTCGCTGTATCCGGGTAGGGCGGCCCACTTGAGCGCTGCCGCGCGGCCCATGCGTTTGGCGTAGTCGTCCAGTATCGTCTGCTGCCTGTAGTAATCCCTGTACGCGCTGGCGATCGTGACGTTGCGGATGCCTGTCTCCTCATAGAATGCGTCCATCATCGCGTTGAGCGGCCGCATTATGGATATGGAGAGTTCCATCGCGTCGTCGGCAGCCTCGTATGTCGATGTTTTGTAGTCGTTTATAAGGACCAGATCCTGCGTCTTCGGTATCTGGTAGACTATGTCGTAGTTGATGAGCATCAGGTTGCCTTTTCCGATGTCGGAGCGTTCCATGCGCAGCGTCAGCGGCTCGTATTCTTCTTCGTCCGTCTCATCAGGTCCCGGGTAGACGACGATAGGGCGTAGTTCGTCGGGGTCGATGTATGACGGAGCGTCGCTCTCAACCTCGCCGTTTGCGCCGGGGACTTCCGGAGTTCTTGTCGGGTCGGTCGCGCCGGGGGCTTCGGAGGCGTCGGTCGGGCCGGGGCTGCCGGGGCTGCCGGGGCTGCCGGTTTGTGCCGGCGGGCTTCCGTTCTCGTCTGCGGCGTGCGGCGCGCCTGCCTCGTCCGGCATGCCGTGCAGTATCGTTAGTACTACTGCCAACATGAACAGTAGTACTATGAATATCGGCAGCTTTTGCGGTTTGGCACGCGGCTTCAACTTGCGTTCAGGCCCCCTTTTTGATCGCTACATATGTTGCGGCAAGTATACCATTTCCTCTTCGGTCAAGCAAGTTTTCGTGTGTCTGTTCAGATAGCAGCAATACAGAGAAAACAACCCTCGTCATTGTCCGGGCATGACCCGCAATCCCGCTCGGAAAAGCGCATAACGTACGGGATTGCGGCTCGGAGGCCGCAATGACGGATGTGGCTCAGCCGCAATGACGCTTTTTCTAAGTTGACTGCTTCAGGTACATCATCAGCGAGGCGGCGTCTGCCGGGGATACGCCGGAGATGCGCATTGCCTGGCCGAGGCTGCGCGGTTTCACCGCTGCGAGCTTCTGCCTTGCTTCTATGCGCAGGCCCTGCATGGAGCTGTAGTCGGCGCCCTCGGGTATGAGGCAGTCTTCGAGACGCTTCATTTCGTCGAGCTGGCGCTGCTGGCGCTCGATGTAGCCCCGGTACTTAATCGAGATTTCGACCTGCTCGCAGACGTCTGCGGGGAGGGTTCCGGCAGTTTCAGGAGCATAAATATCATTTTGATATTTATGCTTTTCGCCTAAAAACAGCGACCCGTCTTTAAAAGTCTCATTTTGAGACTTTTCACTTTTTGCTTCTTTTTTTTCATCAGAAATCTGTGGTTTTTGATAAGGCTCAGTTTGGGTTTTTTCACTTTTCGCTTCTTCAAAGTCTTCTGATTGCAGCGTTTTCTGAAAGTGGACATTTTGTCCACTTTCAACTTCTGCGCTGCTCAGCGCGGCGACGTCTCCGTATCCGATGCCGGGCCGGCGCAGCAGCGAGGCGAGCGATATTCCGGTTTTCAGCTCCGGATCGCCAATGGCCATGAGTCTTTCGTTCAGGGCGGGCGACGGGGGCAAGTATGTCGTCTCAAGCCTCTGTATCTCGCGCTCGACCAGCCTGTACTTCTCAAGCACGCGACTGTGGCGCTCGTCTGTTACAAGGCCGACGCGGTTGCCGATGTGCGACAAGCGGATGTCGGCGTTGTCCTGCCGGTGCAGCAGCCTGTATTCTGCGCGCGAGGTCATCATGCGGTAGGGCTCATTCGTCCCCTTTGTGACCAGGTCGTCTATCAGCGTTCCTATATACCCGTCGCTCCGCAGCATGACGAGCGGCTGCTCCCCTTTGAGCTTCAGCGCGGCGTTGACGCCGGCGACATACCCTTGCACGGCGGCTTCCTCGTAGCCGGAGGTTCCGCAGAACTGCCCTGCCCCGAAGAGGCCGGATATTTTCTTTGTCTCCAGAGTTGGGAGCAGCTCCAGGGGGTCGGCGCATTCGTATTCGATTGCGTATGCCGGGCGCTGTATCTGCGCTTTTTCCAGCCCGGGTATCGTGCGCAGCATGAGCAGTTGCACTTCTTCCGGCATCGATGAGGAGAAGCCCTGCAGGTACAGTTCTTCCGTGTCCAGCCCCATCGGTTCCAGGAAGAGCTGGTGGCGTTTTTTTTCTGCGAAGCGCACGACTTTGTCCTCAAACGACGGGCAGTAGCGGGCGCCGACGCCGTCGATGACCCCCGAATACATTGGGCTTCTGTGCAGGTTCTCGCGGGCTATTTTGTGCGTCGCTTCGTTGGAATATGTCAGCCAGCAGACGGCGCGGTTGATGAGAGGCCCGCTTGTTTCAAACGAGAACGGCTGCGGCGGCTCGTCGCCGGGCTGGATCTCCATTTTGGATGTATCCACGCTGCGCGCGTTGATGCGCGGCGGCGTCCCTGTTTTGAACCTGCGCAGCGTGAGGCCCAGCTCTGCAAGCCTGGCGGTCAGCGGAATTGAGGCAAACATGCCGTCCGGGCCGCCTTCTTTTACGGCTTCGCCGGTTATCGTCCTCGCGGATAGGTAGGTCCCTGTGCAGATTATCGCGGCCCGGCAGGAGAATACCGCGCCGGTCTGCGCCGTCACTGAGGCTACGGCGTTGTCCACAGTCCCGATGTCGATTATCTCTGCTTGCCTGAGCGTCAGGTTCTCCTGCAGTTCCAGCGTGTGCTTCATTATCTTTTGGTACTCGCGCCTGTCCGCCTGCGCGCGCAGCGAGTGCACGGCCGGGCCTTTCCCTCTGTTGAGCATGCGGAATTGTATGCATGCGCGATCCGCGCAGCGCGCCATTTCGCCGCCCAGCGCGTCGAGTTCGCGCACGAGGTGGCCTTTGCCGGTGCCGCCGATCGATGGGTTGCACGGCATGTTCCCTACGGCGTCGAGGTTTATGGTGAAGCAGATTGTTTTCATGCCGAGGCGCGCGGCTGCCAGCGCGGCTTCGATTCCCGCGTGCCCCGCGCCTATGACTGCGACGTCGTAGTTTCCGGCGTGAAATAGGTTCATGTTACTCTCCAGTTTTTGCGTACCAGCTTAGCAGTTCGATGGGTATCAAAGTTTGGCGTAGTCCTCAGGGAGGTTAATATTGTAAATAAGTCGCTGCGACCATAGTTCGCCCAACTGCCCGGGTTCAATGAATTTCGTATTGGCCCTGTATATCAGTTCCGTCATCCGGAACTCTCCTGAGGCGAGCAGCTCTTCGCAGTCAGGAAGAAGCTTGCTTTTGTAGTACGCAAACAGCGGTTCGAGCTTGCCGTCGTGCAGCTTGATCACGCATGCGTCGTTGCTGCCGCACAGCTCTACGACGCGCTTTGCAGCGTCCGGTGTAGCGTGCGGGAGGTCTGCAGCGACAAGGAATACGCCTTCGCACGGGATGCTGCTCAGCGCTGCGTGCAGGCCCGCGAGCGGCCCGGCGCCGCTGTATATGTCCACTATTTCGGGTACTGCGACTTCCCGGTACTTGCCTTTCTCCGCGACGCTTATGTATACCGCGTCGAATGCTTCCGCAAATTTGCCGACCACAGATTCAAGCAGAGTTCTGCCGCCGACTTCCAGCGTCAGCTTGTCGCGTCCCATTCTTCGGCTTTTCCCTCCCGCGAGGATAACTACTGCGTCCATTCAGGCGTCTCCCCGGTCATGCTTGTAATTGTCGGCGGTTATTGGTACAATTCTAACCAATACGGCTGGTTGAGTCAATAACGATTATTCAGATTCGCTCAGCGAGTACCCAGATTCGCCGAGCGAGGCGGGCCGGATTGGAGATTGCTGTGAAGGATAAGCATCAATATAGCGCCGGCGCTGCTGCGCAGTTGCCTGATGGCAGCGTCAGCGGCGGCGCACCGGTCAGCGCCCCTGACGGCGCGTACCGTGCAGGGGAGCGCATCGAGCTTATCGACGCGCTGCGCGGCTTTTCGGTTGTGCTTATGGTAGCGCATCATCTGCTGTATGACCTGTACGCATTCCTCGACGCGCCTTACTGGCTGTTCAGCAATCCCGTTTTCGACATTTTGCACTACATATTCGCAGGCCTGTTCATCATGCTGTCGGGAGTTTCGTCGCGGTTTTCGCGCGGGAACGTCAAGCGCGGCTTGAAAGTCGCGGCAATATCAATCGCGATAACGATCGTGACATACCTCATGGATATGCAAATTCTATTCGGTATTTTGCATTTGCTCGCCTTCTGCATGATATTCTTCGGCTTGACGCGCAGGCTGTGGGATGTAATCCCCAGGGCCGCGGCGCCTTTCTTGTACATTGCCGCCCTCGTGGGGAGCGCGCTGGCGGTCGCCAACATCTCCCTGGAATCGGAGTACATCTGGATGTTCGGCTGGACGCAGCCGGGCTTCCGCAGTTTTGACTACTTCCCTATCTTGCCGTGGGTGTTCGTTTTCCTGCTGGGGACATGGGCAGGGACTTTTATCCGCGAGGGTAGATTGCCCGGGTGGTTCTATCGGGTCAAGCCGCGCTTGTTCCCCGCGATAGGCACAAAGGCGCTGCTTATATATATTTTGCATCAACCTGTGCTATACGGGCTTGTAATGGGTATCAGTTATGTGATAACATAGGAATCCGAAAGGTTGCTGATGAAATGAAAGTTATTATTCTTGGGGGGTTCCTCGGCTCGGGAAAGACGACTGCGCTCATGCGCTTTGCGCACTACCTGACAGACAGCTCGGGCAAAGGCGGGGATTACAAGGTCGTAATACTGGAAAACGAAGTCGGCGAAGTCGGCATCGACGACCAGTTCCTGCGCGGCGGCGGCTTTACCGTCGATAACCTTTTCGCTGGCTGCGCTTGCTGCACCGTTTCCGGGGAGCTGATTACTGCTGTCGATAAAATTATGCGTGAAATGGCGCCGGAATGGCTTATAATCGAAACGACCGGGATCGCCTACCCCGGGCTCATGCGCGAGAACCTTCAGGGCGCGCTCGGGCTGGAGTCGCGGATCGTCATACTGACTGATGCTTCCCGATGGAGACGCTTGCGCATCCCGATGGATGGCCTTTTCCGCGGCCAGCTCGAAAACTGCGACGCGATCCTCGTGAACAAGATCGACCTGGCCGACGACGCCGCGCTGGCTGATATGGAACGGGATATACGTGAGATAGAGCCGAACGCGCCGATGATGCGCATATCTGCTTTGCAGGAGGTTGCGCCCGAAGTCTGGGCGGCGGTAGCCGGAGTATAGGAGGTTTACTATGCCAAAGGTTAAAATCGGAGCAAAGGGTATGCCCGGAGTCATCACTATCGAGCGCAATATTCACGACGAGGCCATAGTGATTTCAGGCGCGCTGACCGTCGACACGGCTCTGGACGGGCTTCATGCCATAGTGGCTGCCGCTCTGGAAGCAGCCGCGCTTGCGGTAAAGGACAGCGATGGGATCGTCGGGCATATAAAAGCTGCGCTCGCAACTACGTCTACGGATATGATCTCCGTCACCGACGAGAACGCAATGGTAAAGCGCTCGCTTGTCAAGAGGGTTCAGATTACCCTCACAGCGATAGTCTTCATCATCGACCAGAAAGAAGCTGAGCAGATAGTTAGAACGGCTCTGGCGGAGATTCGCCGCAAAGCCAAAGATAAGGGAGATGCTGCTTTATGATCAACGTAGCGATATTAGGCTATGGCGTGGTCGGCTCCGGAGTCGCCGAGGTTCTCGACAAAAACTCCGAGAGGATCGCACGCAACGCCGGCCGGGAGATTATCCTCAAGAGGATACTCGACGTTAGGGACTTCCCGGGGAGCCCATACGAAAGCTTGTTTATCAAGGATTTCGACCTGATAGCGAACGATCCTGAGATACAGGTCGTCGTGGAGACAATCGGCGGCACCGATGTTGCGTTCGAGTTTACTAGCCGCTGCCTCGAGGCGGGCAAAAGCGTCGTCACTTCCAACAAGGAACTCGTCGCTGCGCGCGGCCATGAACTGCTCCGGCTGGCCGGGCTGAAGGGCGTCAACTATCTCTTCGAAGCGAGCGTCGGCGGAGGCATCCCCATCATCAGGCCTGTGGCTCAGTGCATGGCCGCGAATAAAATAAACGAAATCTACGGGATCATAAACGGCACTACGAACTATATACTCACCGAAATGGGCACAAAGGGCGCGGAGTTTTCCGCAGCGCTCAGCGACGCCCAGAAGAAAGGCTACGCCGAGGCTGATCCGGCTACGGATATAAAAGGGCTTGACGCGTGCAGGAAGCTGTGCATACTGTCCTCGCTGGCTTTCGGCAGGCATATATACCCCGAGCAAGTCCCCACGGAGGGCATAGAGAACGTCACGGCCGACGATATGCGCTTCGCCGCTTCGCTCGGTTGCAAGATAAAACTGCTCGGCCGCGTGAGGGACGTCGGCGGCAAGGCTGCTGCGTATGTAGCCCCGCATCTCGTCGGGAAAGATAACCTACTCGCGAACGTCGACGGCGTTATGAACGGCATAGTCGTGAGGGGCAACGCGGTAGGCGACGTGATGTTCTACGGCGCGGGCGCCGGCAAGATGCCTACCGCAAGCGCTGTCGCGGCTGATGTGGTAGACGCGGTCAAGCATATCCATCTGCGCAAGCTGCTTAGCTGGGAAGAAGGCGGCGAGGACGCGGCGACGGATCCTTCGCTGCTTGAATCTTCCTGGTATATCAGGACGGACGTAACCGGGGAGAAGGCAACCCGCGAGTTCGGGGAAGTAATATTCGCAGATTGGGCGGACGGCGGGCAGACAGCGTTCAAGACGGCGGTTATGAACGAGAAGAAAGTTCGAGAACTGATCGGGCGGGGCGTGCCCGCGCTTTCGCTGTTTAGGGTTTTGGGAGATTATTGAGTTCGAGCCCACCCCTTGGGGGGTGGGCGAAGAGAAGTTATACTAGCGAAGTTTGTGAGGACGAACAGTGTCATTGATCGTACAGAAATTCGGAGGCACTTCCGTAGCGGATACGGAGTGCATACAACGCGCGGCGTGGATCGTCGCGGAAAAGTACTCGGAAGGCAACGACTTAGTCGTCGTCGTTTCAGCGCAAGGCGAAACGACTGACGAGCTCATAGACAAGGCGGGGAAGCTCAATCCGAACCCGTCCAAGCGCGAGATGGACGTCCTGCTTTCAACAGGCGAACAGGCTTCCTGCGCGCTGATGTCCATGGCTCTTGAGAAAATCGGCATGCCTTCCGTATCCCTGACAGGCTGGCAAGTCGGCATCCAGACCGACTCTGCCTATGGCTCCGCGAGGATCAAGGCGATATCCGCAGAGCGCATCAAAGCAGAGCTGGATCGCCGCAGGATAGTAGTCGTTGCAGGATTCCAGGGCATAAACGGCTTCAACGACATCACGACCCTCGGGCGGGGCGGGTCCGACACGACGGCCGTCGCCCTGGCTGCGGCGCTCAACGCGGATCTTTGCCAGATTTTCACGGACGTCGAAGGCGTCTTTACCGCCGACCCGCGCAAGATCCCGGACGCGCGCAAGCTGGAAGAGATTACCTATGACGAGATGCTGGAACTGGCGTCGCTCGGCGCGCAGGTCCTGCAAAACCGCTCGGTTGAGATGGCAAAAAGGTATGGCGTCAACCTGGAGGTCCTTTCCAGTTTTGAGAGGAAGCCCGGCACCAAAGTCAAGGAGGTCATTAAGATGGAACAGTCGAAGATAAGCGGCGTGGCCGCGGATGCCAAGATAGCGCGTATCGCGCTGGTGGGTCTGCGCGACGAGCCGGGCATCGCGTTCAAGATATTCAGGGTACTTGCCAACGCAAAGATCAACGTCGATATTATCCTGCAGTCGATCGGCCGCGAGGATACAAAAGATATAAGCTTTACTGTCGCAAGGGGCGATATGGAGAGCGCAGCGCAAGTTCTCAGCGAGCACCAGAACACGATTGGGTACACCGACATAAGCGTTACGGACAAGATCGCGAAAGTGAGCATCGTCGGAGCGGGCATGATGTCGGCTTCAGGCGTGGCGGCGCTCATGTTCGAGGCTCTGTATGACGAGAAGATCAACATCGGCATGATTTCGACGAGTGAAATCAAGATTTCCGTGCTCGTTGACGAGCGCGACGCCGACCGCGCTGTGTCGGCGATTCACGCGAAGTTTTTTGGCTGACGAATTGTGGGTACGACCGCTTGGGTCAACAGCGTCTGACAGCTTCTGCTGCTCTCAGGCGCTGAAAAACAGGGGGATTACAGGGAAGGAGATTCAAGAGCATGCTAAAATATCCGCGTCTTTTTGAGCCGCTGGCGATAGGGAACGTCGTCTTCAGAAACAGGCTGTTCTCGGCGCCGCAGGGCTACTACAACGTTGGAGCGGACAACCTCCCAAGCCTCGAGGAGGTCGCTTTTTTTGAGCGCAAGGCCATAGGCGGGTTCGCCTCTGTCAGCGTCGGCGACTGCATGGTCGACAGCAAGACAGGCGTCCACTATCCTTACCTCATCCGCATGGAAGATCCGAACACCCTGCCCGGGCTGTCCGCGATCGCCAGCGCGATCACCCGGAACGGAGCGGTCGCTTCCGCAGAGCTCAACCACGCCGGTATGTACGCCCGCTTCATCAAAGACCCGGGAGGTCTCAGTTTCGGCCCGGATTTGGCCGGCGACGCCTCCGCGCGCGACTCCGGCCCGGCGGGCGGCACGCTGTACGGCCCTGTATACGACGCCGATGGCAAATACGGCGAGGTCGAAGCTATGAGCGAGGAGATGATCCTCGGCATAATAAGCAAGTACGGGAAAGCGGCAGCGTGGGCGAAGCGTTGCGGCTTTAACATGGTCACAATCCATGGCGGACACGGCTGGCTGCTGACGCAGTTCATGTCGCCATTCGTCAATACCAGGTCTGACAGTTGGGGAGGCAGTTTTGAAAACAGGATGCGGTTCCCGCTCGCCGTCGTCGACTGCATCAGAGAGAATGTCGGGCGGGGCTTCCCTATAGAGATCCGCATCAGCGGCTCGGAGTGCAAGGAAGGGCTGTACGGCATTGACGAGGGCGTAAAAATCGCCATGGCGCTGGATGGCAAAGTTGATATACTTCATATTTCCGCCGGTCATCACGAGTATGACGACACATCCATTATCACGCACCCGAGCATGTTCCTCGAGGATGGAGTGAACGTAAAATACGCCGCGGAGATAAAAAAGCACGTCAAGACGCCGGTCGCGACGGTCGGCGCCCTGACTGATCCCGCCATGATGGAGGAGATTATCGCGTCAGGCAAGGCGGACATCGTCGAGATGGCGCGTCAGACCCTTGCCGACCCCGATCTTCCGCTCAAGGCGCGCCTGGGCAAGGACGACGATATTGATAAATGCATGCGTTGCTGCGTCTGTTTTACTAACATTGGGGCGCATCGGTATCTGCGCTGTTCTATTAACCCTTCCATAGGGCGCGAACTCGAAGAGCGCAACTCCGTAACTCCTCAACGCAGCAGAAAACGCGTCCTGGTCGCGGGAGGGGGCGTTGGCGGCATGCAGGCCGCGCTGTCTTGCGCGAAGCTGGGGCACGAGGTAATCCTTTGCGAGAAAGAGAGCAGGCTCGGAGGCATACTGAGGTGCGAGAGCAGCGTCCCCTTCAAGAAGCGTTTGGAAGAATACCTGGACAGGCAGGCGCTGAGGCTTTCGCGCGCTCTTGTCGAGGTGCGCACCGGCACGGAGGTTACGCCCGACTTCGCCTCTTCCCTGCAGCCGGACGCCATCATTGCCGCGCTCGGCGCGAGGCCTGTCGTCCCACAGATACCGGGCATTGGCGGCGCAGGCGTCATCGGAGCTGTCGAGCTTTATGCCGATCCGTCCAAGGCCGGGGATTCGCTCGCGATTATCGGCGGCGGGCTTGTGGGCGTCGAACTCGGTCTCTTCATGGCTGGTCTCGGGAAGAGGGTCACAATCCTTGAGGCTCTCGGCGCGCTTTCCCTCGGCGCGTTCGGCATGCACACCATGGCGCTGCTGGCTGAGTTGAAGAGGCTGGGGCTGGTCGTCCACACGGGGGTCCGGGTGAAGAGCATAGGCGATGCAGGTGTCTCTTGCGAGGGCGCAGGCGGAGCATTCACGGTCGCTGCGGACACGGTCGTCTACGCGACCGGGCAGCGTCCGCTGCGCGATGAGGCTATCGCCCTTTCGGGCTGCGCCCCGGAGTTCCATATGCTTGGCGACTGCATTGTCCCGGATAATATCCTTGCCGCGACAAGCGCCGCTTACACAATCGCCAAGAACGTCGGAAGGATGTAGAAGGCGCTTGAGAAGGGCATTTGGTTCGGCGTTGAAATCACTACCGACAAGAGAATGGACAATGTCGTAACGGTAATTGATATTTCTAACTATGTCCAAGACTGACATGGAAGCAGCACAAAGATACGGCGCTCATTTCCCGCAAGTGGGATCTGAGCGCCGTCATTCGATTTGCTTTAGCAAAAAGTAGTGCAAAACTTGTAGAAATGTGTTATTATGCCTAAAAAAGAAAGGGGCTGAAAATCATCATGAAGAAAAAAATCTTATGCCTTGCGCTGACGGTGGTACTAAGCGCCGGACTCGTCGCTCCCGGACTCACAACCCGGGCGTCCGCAGTGAATGAAGTACGAACAGTATGGCTTGACGACGAGCGCTTCCTGACCTTGACATTCGACGACCTCATCTCCGAAGAGATAATACTTATCGCAAGAGACGACGGCGTCAAGGAAGCAACCTGTTTCTACATCCCGTACACAGGAGCGACTGTGAAGTTCAGCGGCTGGGTAGAAGGCGAAGGCTGCTGGAAAATATGGTACCAATGGAAAGATGGCGCGTACGAAGAAGGCGAGTGGGACTGGTATGACTGGGACATCTTCCCGGATTACTCGCCGGGGATCATATTCGACTTCAACCGGGATTATGGCTACGACTACGATTACTACGAGAGCCTCGACATCGTCGAGTGCTACCATGGGATCTACTTCAAGTACTCACACGACTTTCGCCCGGCATGGTATGGCAAAGTATCATCATGGGCGATAGGAGAAGTCAGCGACGCGATAATGGCCGATCTGGTCACGGACGAGCTGCTCGACAAAGACGTCTACACAGGCAGCATCACGCGTCTCGAAACAGCGCAGCTCATAGTCAAACTGATAGAAAATGTCTCAGGTCTGCCTATCGATGAGTTTATCAAAGCCAAGGGGGTCGCTGTCGACGATAAAGCATTTACGGACACCGGCGACAAAGCCGTCCTCGCCTGCAACGCCCTGGATATCATCAACGGCGTTGGCGACGGCAGGTTCAACCCCACCGGCATCCTCAAACGCGCGCAAGCAGCAGCTATAGTCAACCGCGTCGCTAAGGTCATGGGAGTAAACACGTCAGGATATACCCACAGCTTCATCGACGTCGAAAACCACTGGTCCAACAACGAGCTGGGCTGGCCCGCTCATGCGGAGATACTGCTGGGAGACCAGTATAAGCAATTCAACCCCGAAGGGAATCTCACGATCGAGGCGACTATAGCAATATCCTACCGCAGCTACAAGGCTCTCACGAAGTAATATAATAACTGTTCAGGTACCTGAACAGACATCAGTAATCAAAATAAAGGGGACTACGAAGATGCAATACTTATTCGATCTCAATGACCCGAAGAACTTCATCAACCCGCTTGAACTGAAAGGACCCGACGGATACATCGGCGAACACCAGCACACAGTGCTCATGCCGGAAGGCGACCGCAGGCACTTCTGCATGACAGACTCGATCATGCACACGACGCGCCCGGGCAGCGACCTGCATTTTCACGAGCACATCATGGGCTACGAAATATTCTTCGTAGACAGCGGAGGCATGGACATCTACATCAACAAGCAGAAAGCGTACATCAAACCCGGGAGCGTGCTGTTCATGCAGCCGTACCAGGCGCACGGAATGGACTTCCACGCCGACGTAAAGTACAGAGGCTTCTTCCACGACCTCCCGTACGCGGAAGGCGGCGAAGGGAGCAGGCTGCTGCGGCAGAACAACCCCGACTTCATGAACGACCCGGAGTTCCCGAAAGAAATCGCGCCGCTGAACGACCACTACCTGCGCGAACTCATCCACGACTTCAAAGAAGTACCGCCCGAAGAATGCGGCGCAATCCGCCATAGGGAACGCCCGATGGCGCAGTACGAGCTGCCCGGGGCTGTGTTCAAGATGCTCGCCGGCCGCTGGGAAAACGGCGGTTTGTGCGAACTGTGGTGCTTTGAGATGAAGAAAGGCTTCTACGCCGAATCATACAAGTACCCGGTCAACCAGGACCTGTACTACGTGACCGAAGGCGAGATAAAGTTCAAAGTTTACGACGAGGAGTTCATCGCGAAAGAAGAGCACCTGGTAAAAATCCCGCAATACGCGCCGCGCAGTTTCGAAGTCCTGTCGGACGCCGTGATGTACGACGTCGGCGGGCTGCCGCGCTGGGACGCCTACCTGCAAGACAGGGAGTCCGTGCTCGCGCTTGACCCGGAACGCGCCGCTAAGCCCGAAACGCTGGACGGCCTGCGCAAAAAGTTCGGCATCCACTATAAAGAACTTGGAGTCAGATAGCGGCCTTTGCGAGGTGAGACCATGTTGATAATGCACGGGAGGGTGGTGGTGAGATGAGTTTGGCCAAAAATCGATAATTACAACGCAGCCGTCTATTATATGTCGCCTGAATATCTCTATGCCTCATTTGAACCTCCCATGACTAAAGTCACGGGATTCTTGGATCGACGAGCGACTGCTCCCATTACCGGAGTCTTACATGCTCTTCTCAAGCGTTTGGGTAGGTT
>WRJQ01000046.1 GCA_009778485.1 Oscillospiraceae bacterium | reverse complement strand
TATCAAACACGCCGTCCGGGAGCTTTACGCGCCGGGCGGTGTTTTTGTTGATCGTCTCGTACAGCAGGTCGAGGATGGCGTTGTCGGCGTAGTCCGGGTCGAGCACCTCAAGCCCGCACAGGTCGAGGTACCGCCTCGCGGTGTCCGCTTCCTCGTTCAGCCTCTCGGCAATAGCGCGCACAGAGTTGCCGCGGGCTTTCATCTGAGGCTCGTATTGGAAGATGATGAAGAACCTGTGCGTTGTCACCTCATTTGCGGCGATGAACGACACCTCGCTGATGTTATCCTCTATCATCTCACGGCAGCTATCGTTTTCCTCGGCGTCATAGTACTTCTTCATCTGCGCGATGTAGCCCTCGAGGTCGAGCCGCTGCGTGGCGACTCGTATCTGCAGGTTGTTCGGCGCGATCTTTAGGTACGACGCGAAATAGTAGATGATCGTCTGCTGCTCGTGCGGCGTTTTCAGGTGGAAATTCACCGGCATGACCTCTATCACTTTCACGAAGCGGCGGTCCCTTGTTATGACCATTCCGCTGACTATGTTCTTTATTGGGAGCCATTTCTGGATGCTCCCGTCGTATTCGCCACCGGCGTTATCGAGCCCTTTGACGGCCCCGCCGAAGATAAGCTCTTTCAAACCCACCGTAGTCGGCCTCCCCTCTGTAAGTTAGTACCCTGCGCTTCTTCCGCCAGCCGGCCCACGCCTTCAGCCATCGCGACAGGCTGTCGTCGCTGACGCCGATCAGGGCGAACCCCGCTATCGGTATGAAGATGACCAGCGTGACGATGATCTTTGTCGTCAGCTTGAACGGCAAAAGGTTGAAGCATAGGAGCAGCACAGGCGCGCCCAGAAGCAGAGCTTCTATCACGTTCCTTATTTCAAATAAGCCAAAGACCCTGCCCGCGTCAGTAAAGTTCGCAGGTATGTAGTATGTCTCATAATTCAACTTCTTTTTCCTCCTTGATATCCAGCAAATGAGAACGGTTTGCTGACAGGTCCGCCAATAGCGTACTCACCTGCAGCGCCCTGTTCGCGGCGACGGCCTCGAACGCTTTTCGGACCAATGGCTCGGCGCTCGCTGCGCATTTGTAACGCCCGAAGTATTTGCCGAACTCCAGATCGCTGATGAACTGCTGCGACACCCCGGCGGCTTCCGCAAGTTCCCTCGCGGTGATGCCGTGCTTGATACGCAGCAACCGCATCACAGTGGCCCGGCTCATGGCGAGACCACCCAGAACGGCCCGCCGGAGTCCGTGCTGCGCCCTGCCTCGTTGAGTATCAGGCGGAGGTCCCACTGCTCGTTTGACCTGGCCAGCGAGCCCGAGTCAGCTACGAGTACCTTTCCATCCGAGGTTATCCCGCGCAGGACGATGAAGTGCCCTTTGCGCGTGAAGTGGCCCGGACCCATTATCGCTATCACCAGCTTGCCTTCGTTCAGGGCATCCACAAGCCTTTCGGCGTCATGCCCTATGCCCTCGACTGTGAGCCCATAGTGGGCGCCGCCGTCCGGGATCAGCGACCGGTAAGAGCCGTTGCCTTCTGAGTAGTAGCCGTTGGCGGCTGCCCAGCTAGCGACCTCCGGTGGCGTGACTCGCTGGCTCGTGAGCGACGACACGACTATTGCGAGCGCGGACGGCCCGCAGGCGGAGCGCGAGATCGTGCCGGTCCTGCCGTACGGAAGGTCGGCCCACCTCGCGTCGAACTGGTGGTAGTACACCACCGTGGTCGATGTGTCAGAAAACGTGATGTTGCCATAGTTGACATAAGAGCCGCCGCCCCCGCCGTCCCTGTCGTCCGCTTCCGAGAGCTGCTCCTCTGAGAGCGTAGAGTACAGGAGCCGCGCCCAGTTGCGTTCATCGTCGTCGAAGCCCAGCTTGTCCATCAGCTTGTCCGGGTCAAGGTCTTCGATGTCGATCTTCAGCGTCCGTATCGTCGTTGCGCTGTCACCTTCGCCGACGATCCTGGAAAGTATCGCCGAAGACGAGACGATCTTGCGTATCACCATGTCTTTGATCGACTCCTCGCTCATCGAGAAGAGGTCCTGCTGGTGCGCGACCGATGTTATGGCGATGAACCAGTACATATTGGTGTTATCCATGTCTGTGTCAACTTCGACCTCGTCATAGTCGGCCTCACCATCCTCGTTCATGTGCGAGGCTTTAATCTCCTCGATTATCCTGTCAATCTCAGCCTGGCTGTAGTTTTGGACTTCGCGGTACGCCGCGTCGATGCTGAATGCCTTGTCGGTCAGCCTCTTGACATCGTCTACTATTGAGCTGCTGAAGCCGAACAGTATGTTCGGGAGCGCAGCGAATATGAGCGTGGGGAGCAGCAATATAGCCACTACTATGATGACAGCGGTCTTTATGATCTCCGGTAGGAATGTTTTGACCGCGCCAGCCGCCGCGCCATATACTCCGCCAGTCGCCGCGCCTGCGCCGACGTTCGCCAGTAAAGACGCTATACGGGATCCGCCGCCTGAATTCTTGTCGTTACCCACTTAATCACCTACTTTTTGCCTTTTCTGTTCTTTTTTGCACGCATGCCTCTGGCTTTTTTACGGTTGCCGCTTGTTTTCCCGATGCGCACGGAGCTGCCGGCAGCCGTCGCCGACTGGCGTGTGCCCGCCATATCCGGTTTCCTGACAGGGTATGGCGTATTAGGGGGACGTGAGACCTTTCCTGCCGCCCCGGGCGTAGGCTTGCGCGATGATTCCAGCACGCTCGTTCTCCGGTGCGGGGGTTGTTCCTGCCGCGCCTGGTCCTGGCTTGCGGCAGTGTTTCTTTGGCTGTTCGGCGGCGCAGCGGAATTCCTGCCGCCCCTTAAAGTATCAGTGGATGGTTTACCTGACGGAACCGGCGATGGCGCCGGGCTCCTCCGGGTTTCGCTCCCTGCCGCCCCTGTGGTGTTACTTAGCACATTGGCAGGTGGTGAAAGCGTCCCTGCCGCCCCTTTTGGATTGTCTGTTGGTACGGAGGTTATTCGCGTTCCTGCCGCCCCTCGTCGCTGCAAACTACGCTCCGCTGCGCCCTCGCTGGCTCGGCTCCCCGCCGCGCGGATTCCGTCCGCTCCACTTCGTTGCAGCTCCTCTCCGCTCGCAATCGCTACGCTGGATTGCTCGCGGGATACGTTGGATGCGTTTATGTTTGCCTGGTTCCGCGCGCTTATACTCGCGCCGCCCTGATTGACGGAAGGGCTCGACGGGGTTCCTGCCGCGCCGGGGGATGCCGCCCTGTCTGTGGTTGCGCGGGCGTTTGGCGGTACCGCGGAATAGCGCGCAGGCTTTGACGCCAAAGGTTGCCCCTGCGGCGCCGGGGGGGCGATGGCGGATGCCGTGCTTTTTTCGGCGGAGCCGGAACGCGGGATCGGCGGGTGCAGAGGCTCGGCCGCCTTGCCTGTACGCTGCGCCTTTCCTGCCGCGCCTGCGCCGAAAACTGAAGCCCTCGCGTTGCTTGCGCTGCTAACGGAACTGCGTCGGCTGTTGTTGCTCTGTGATGTTGAGGAAGCCTGCTGTGAAGATACACCGTTGACTGTTGTCTGCGGAGAAGCCTGTCTCGTGTCTTGCGTGTGCATCCCTGCCGCCCCGGGGCTTGAGTGTGATGGCGAAGCCGTAGCGCTGACCGGGGACGTCCCTGCCGCGCCTGCAATTATACTTGATGACTGGGTGTTCATACTTGACAATCCTGCGGCTGCAGGAGCGGCGTTTGCGGCCGCATTCTTGGCAGATTGCGCAGTACTATTTTGCGCGGGCGTATTTTGCGCAGGGGTAGGCTGCGTTTTCCCTGCCGCCACAGTTTTCGCCGTTTGAGTGGAGTTGCTGGTATTTCCTGCCGAAGCCTTGGCGTTGTTGTTTACGCTTGATTGCTGCGACGCAGAGCTGCTGTTATTTGAGTTTGAGGCACTGTGATAAGCCGCCCCGGCATGGCTGCCCCTGTTTGGCGCGCCGGACGGTTTGGGGCCGCCATTCGGCGGGGCTTTCGACTTGCCCGACGCCCCGCCGCCAGCCGCCTGCATGATATGCGAGGTCGCCATCCTCATTACCAGGAACGAGAGCATCCCCGGCAGCCCGCGCCCCTGGCCGCCCGTGTTGGACGGGCTCAGGCCGATGCGGAGTATGACGCCGTCGATCTTTTTAGCTGTGCGTGCTATCGCTACAAGTAATATGAGCCATGGGACGACGCCTATGTTGGTCGGCATTATGCCCATAGCGCTCAGCAGTATCTTCAGAAACACCACGTTGAGCACCATCATCAAACACATGGAGGCGAACATCCGCGCCCAGCCTTTGAAAATCTCCGACGTGTTCCTGCTGCCGCCCATGGCAAAAGCCCAGGGCGCGAGCAGCGTCAGCACCGCTGTCAGGAAATACCTCTCGCCGACGGCGAAGAACAGCTTCACGATTTGCCACATAAGGACGACGCCTACTATGAGGACAAGCAGCCAAGAAGCGCCGATGTTGAAGAAACTCTCCTGTGGTGTGTGGATGGAGATGCTGCTCGGTATTTGCAACAGGACGATTAGCATCTGCGATATGCCGAGCCCGATATTGCATATCTGCCGGCTCGCGAGCAAGAAAAATGCGAACACGAATGTCCGCGCGAACAGGGTTTTTGGGTCCTCGCCCTCGAAACCGAGCCCCGACACCATGCTCTTCGACGCCTGAAACACGAGGTTCCCGAGGAGCAGCGCCCAGCCTGTGGCGAGTATTATCGTAAATATGTCGCTTGCCACGGGGATCGACGCCTCGAAATACGAGAGGTCCATCGAGAACACGTCGAGCAGGCTGTTGGCTATGTATTCGACCATCTCGAGCACGAGCCCGTACAGCCACTGCAGCAGGCCTTTGAGTATTCCTTCGAGCATATCACCACCACCAAAAAACAGATTGAAAAGCTAAAAAACTCTTGACATAACCCCGCTTAAAGAGTTATAGTCACGAGGTAGATTGATTCTACGTTTTTACTCCCCCCGGCAGTAGACAGTCCAAGTTCGGACATCAGTCGAACCCGGGGGGGTTATTATTGCCTTTGAAAAATTATGAAAACCTATGAAAACATATTGACACAACCGGCACAATAGGATAGACTGTCTGTGTGATTGAGTTACAGAAACCTGTGAGGCCTGTGACCGGGAGGGTTCCTGCGGGAGCCCTCTTACATATTCAGAGGTGGTATTTTGCCTATCAACAAGCCGTTCCTCTCGTATACGCAACAGCTAGATAAACTGGAGAACGAAAAGAACCTTATAATTTCTGATCATTCTTATGCTGAGGCAACGCTGAGGCGGATCGGATACTTTGCGCTTGTTAGCGGGTATAAAAACCTGTTGAGGAATCAAACGACAAAGAAATATAAGGATGGCACTACTTTTGAAGAAATTGTTGCTCTATACGATTTTGACGAGAGTCTTCGCGGGCTATTCATGCAATATCTTCTAAAAGTAGAGCAAACAATGCGCTCGCTGATTTCATATAGCTTTTCAGAGATGCATGGGAATAAGCAATCAGAGTACCTGACACCGTTGAATTATGACCATAATCAGAGAAAAGCAACTGATTTGAACCGTCTCCTTGCGATGTTGAGCAGGATAGCAATAAAATCAACAGAATACAGCTATATAACATATCAACGTAACACTTATGGAAACGTACCTTTATGGGTGCTGGTCAAGGTGCTGACTTTTGGCAGTATGTCAAAGATGTACTTTTGCCTTCCACAAAACCTTCAAGTGAAAACAAGCAAAAACTTCAAGGGGGTTAATGAAAAGCAGCTTGAACAGTACTTACGTGTACTTACGATATTCAGGAATGTATGTGCCCATAATGATCGGTTGTTTTCATATACAGCAAAAGATGATATTCCTGATACGTTACTTCATTCAAAGCTGATGATTGCTAAAAAGGGAACGCAATACGTTTATGGAAAGAGGGACTTGTTCGGTGTCGTCATCGCTTTTCGCTATCTTCTACAGAAAGACGACTTTTGCGTTTTCAAAGGTGCTTTAAGCAAAGCCATAGATCGCTTTATCGCAAGCACAGCGCACGTTTCTAGCGGCGAACTGCTTCATGAAATGGGGTTCCCAACAAACTGGAAAAAAGTATCATCCTTTAAGGTCTGAGCAACCACCCATTGTTAATTAGCGTTATCCCACACAATGCAAGCGTTTTCAAGCACTATGACGCAACAGCTCGCTGTTGCGTCATCCAGTAATTTCAAAACTCTATTTAAGCTATACATCTTTATTTTCATTTCACAACGTCATGTAATGGTGGCAAGCCCGGAGAACATGGGCACCACATACGAAATGAAGGCTCCAATTCCGTTTATTATCGCCCACGCGATCCAGATCCGGCGCAGCCAGTCCCATGCTTGGTCGACCTTGTGCTGGTTGTTCGAGAGCTTCGCGCCGACGACGGCGACGGCGGACATCAGGCCCGCGAGCACCGTGGAGATCCCCGCGATCTTGTTGTAGACGTCCACGATGATCCTGTGGGCGACCTCCCACATATTATCGACCGCCAGGGCGGTCGGCGACAGGCATAGGACGAGGATCACTGCCGCCATTATGTATATGTAGTATCTGTAGAGTTTCGGGCCTATATGCCCTTGAAAAAAACGTTTCATGCTGCGCCTCCTCGCATTTGCAGGGCAGCCCCGGCTTGGGGCCGCCCTGCTTTGGATAATGACCGGCTTTGCAAGCCTCAGCTCACCAGCGGGTCGCATAGGTACACCGCGCCCTCGTAGTACGCCGCCCTGCCGGGCACGTCGTTCAGGCTCGCGACGAACTCAATCTCGCTTGCCCCTGATATATCTATGGCAGCGGCGAAGGCGTATGACCCGGCGCCGAGCGTGGCGGACCAGAGCACGTCGCCGGTGGCGCAGTCGATGACCTGCACATGCGCCGGGTAGCCGCTCAGGTTGTATGCAGTGAAGCTCAGCTCGTAATACGCCCTGTCCAGAGCGTAACGGGTCCTTGTCTGCAGCCCCATGTAGCAGTCAGCCTTTATGGCCTCGGTATGTGAAGCCAGAGTGTTGCCGAAGTCGTCGGCAGCGGATGGTAGCTCGCCCCTGTTGGTGACCTTGACCCACCTGCATATGCTGCCGGCAGTCGTCTTCGTGCCCTCGTCCGTGGCATCGAGGAATGACCTCGGCTGGACATCTGTTGTGCCGATGAGCACAGCCCTCGTCCCGCCGTCCCATTCCACCGGCAACCCGAGCATGTCGCTGACCGCCCTTATCGGGAGGTAGGTAGTCCCGTTGTACATCACAGGGTATACAGGGTTCCCGTTAACGTCTTTCATTGCCTGTACCTCGCCGTTGTACACCACGGTTATGTCAGGGGACAAGAGCGCCTGTATCCCCGTCGGTGTTATCGGCACTGCAGCCGCCGCGACGCATGACGCGGCAAGAATTATTGTGGCTAATGCGATTATTGCCTTTTTCATGTCTATTATTTCCTCCTTTATGCGGCGGGACAGCCACTAAACAGGGCTGTCCCGCAAAATTCCTATATTGCTGATTGGTTTAGTACCCTGTCCTCGGCAAGTCAGGCGGCGTGCTGAACCTGACCACTTTCGTCACCCACGCCGTCGTTGACACCTGCGGGGCGCCGCCGTACCTGCCCCCGGCTTCAGCGCGGTTGATTATCTGGTAGCCGTTGGCAAGCGTCGGGAGTGTCTGCACCGTTATAGTCGGCCTCGTGGCGCTCGCGAACCCTGCGGCGACTGTCCCGAACTCGTAGCGCACGTGCGTGACCATCTCGCCGCCCATGAGGCCGAGCGCGGCGGCAGAGAGGCTATAAGAGTAGTTGTTCGTGCTGAGCAGGTTCGACGCGAGTATGCGCCAGTCGCTGTAGTTGGTCTTGTACAGTACACGGTAGTACAGGCGCTGGTTGTACGTCCCCGTCGTTATCGACTGCACCCTGGAGGCATCAGTGGGCAGCCTGTCCTGCCAGTAGAACTCGCTGAGCGGCACGTTCGACGTGTTCGCTATGGTGAAGTCGTAGCGCATGCTGTCACCGGCGACCACCTCGACATTGCCCACCTTGCGGATATCAATGCCGAGGGCCGCGCTCCTGTTGTATGCAGACAGGCGCGCTATCTGCCCGGGGTACTCGAGGTCGGCCTCCATGCGATCGCCGGAGAGCTGGTAGTACTGAGGGGCTGTCACCTCCGTCACGTAGTACCTGCCCAGCGGCAATGGCTCGGAAGCCGCGACGCCCCGGGCGTCGGTCGTTATGTATCCGACGACGGCGCCGCTGCGGGCGCGCGTTATCTCGAACACCGCCCCGCTGAGCAGGCTGCCGGCCGGCGCGCCCGTTATGCTGTTGTAGTCTGACGAGTATTTGACTATCTGTATCTGCGCCCGAATCGGCGTGTTTTTCCATTCGACGTGAGTGGTCCTACCGGCTTCAATGTATATGGTTTTCCACTGGTCGTCGCGCTCGTAGCCCTCGGCGGGCTCCAGCTCGCGTAGGTAGTACCTCCCCGCGGTGAGTTCGTTGCGGACATACGCGAAGCCGCCCTGGTCGGTGACGATCTGCATTATCGGGTTCCTGCCGGAATCGTACAGTATGAAGGTCACCCCGTATATGCCCGCGCCCGTGATGGAGTCTGTCTTCTCTATCATCAGGGACGCCGCCCTTTGGTTCGTTATCCTTAGCGGCGTTGCCGCCCCGCTCCTGACCTCGACGTTACGCGGCGATGGGTCGAGCAGGTACCCGGCGGCCGCCTTGGTTTCGGTCACCGTGTACCAGCCGTCTTCGAGCCCGTGCAGGTAGATGTTGCCCCAAGCGTCCGTGATGAAGGTGTTCGCGGACAGGCGCTCGCCGTTCATCCTTGTTATGGAGAACTCCACGTTCGGGATCGGTCTTCTCGTGTCCTCGTCTATCTTGAGGATCTGCAGACCGCCGAGCGACCTGTTCTCGAACTCCAGCCGGATGAACTGGTTGCCCGTTACCTCGAAGTCTTTCGGCGTGTCGTCGAGTATGTAGCCGTCGGGCGCCCTGGTCTCGAACGCCTTGTACCACCCCGGCTCAAGGTTGGGGATCACTATTAGCCCGTCGGCGTCGGTCGTGTAGTCGCCTATGACCTCGCCGTTCGCCCTGACAACGCGGAAGCGTGCATCCTTGAGTGGCTGCTTCGTGTCCGCGTCCACCTTTATAATCTGCGCGCCGCTTCTGGGCGAGTTGTAGAATGTGAGCGTATGCGTCGCGCCCTCCTGTATCCGCACCGTCTGCGGCGGCGCGTCAAGGTTGTAGTCGTCGGGCCCTGATATCTCAGTGACTATGACGGTGGAGCCTATAGGCAGCCATTCGTCGATAATTATTATGCCTGTCGGGTCGGTGGTGTATAACCCGTTGTTCGGGCCGATGACCGCGCCGCTGCTGTCAGTGACGCGGAACGTCACGCCGGCGATTGGCAGGTGGTTAGCCGCGCTGCTGCGCTTCTCTATTACCAGCCTTCCCATACGCGGGTTGCTGAAATGCAGTTCCACGACGCACTGGTCGGAGTCCGTTATGACCGCGGTCTGCACTGACGGGCTGGAAAGCTGGTGCCCCGTGGCGGGGCGCATCTCCTCCACGACGTAAGTGCCGGGCGCGAGCCCTGTGATGGTGATCGTGCCGTTCGGCGACGTAACGCCGGTCTTGATGACCGTGCCGCCGCTTCCGGAAGTCCCGCCGAGGTAGCGTATCTCGAAAGTCGCGCCCTGCAGGGGCAGTCCGTTTAGGTCAGTCTTGTGTATGATCAGCGCGGAGCGTGGTATGTTCTCAAACTCCAGCGTCTTGTCCTCGCCGCCCCGGAGGAATATCTCCTGCACTGTCGGCTCCTTCATGATATACCCGGCGGCAGGCTCAAGCTCAGTCACGCGGTACCAGCCGGATTGCAGGCTGTCGTCAAGGATAATGCGCCCGCTTTCGTCGGTAGTGTAATTGCCGAGGTCAACGACGCCGCCTGTGAAGTTGGCGGCGGGTGAGAACCTGACGTTGAATCGGACGTTCCTTATCGGGTCGCGCGTGATGGAGTCGAGCTTCAGTATGGTGAGCGTCGGGCATCTGAGGTTGTCGAACTTGACCTCAATAGTCCTTCCCGGTTCAAGGTATACGTCCCTTGAAGAGGGGATGCTGTTCAGGTAACCCGGAGGCGGGGCCATTTCCGTGACTGTGTACCATCCCGGGTCGAGCCCGTCAAGCCTGATAAAGCCCTCGCCGTTGGTGAGACCCTCGTATATGACACTGCCGCCTTTATGCGCGATGGAGAACTCGGTATCCGGCAAGGGCCGCGCCGTCTGCTCGTCGTATTTCCAGACGATCAGCGACGGCTTTCTGATGTTCTCGACGACTATCTGCGAGGTTCGTCCGGGAAATAGCTGCACATGGTGCTCCGTTTCGTTTAGGACATAGCCTGACGGCGCGGAGATCTCCTGCACAGAGTAGACGCCCGGTTCAAGGCCGTCGATGCGGATGCGACCGTCTATATCGGTGATGCGGTCAAGGTAGCGGCTGCCGTCCTCGATTCTCGCTATGCGGAACGTGGCGCCGCCCAGGTATTCGTTGTTGATGGGGTCGTACTTGACAAGCTCAAGGGACGGCATTTTTGTATCAGTGAATACGAATACTGCGTTTTCACCGGGATTTATCTGAACGGTGCGTATGCTGTCATCGATTAGGTATCCCGTAGGCGCCTTGACTTCCTCTACCGTGTACGCGCCCGGTTCGAGCGCTGTAAGGTTGACCTCGCCGTTTATGTCGGTTGTGAACTCCTGTATGAACGAGCCGCCTACTTTCGATATGACGAACGCGGCGTTGACCAGCGGTTGCATAGTGGCCGAGTCCAGCTTCACAAGATGGATACCCGGCTTAAGGCTGTTCAGGAATATGAGCTCCGAGATATGCCCCTGACCTGCGGTTATCTCTATCCACTGAGCCGTCGCGTCAAGCACATATGGGGCGACCGTGGACTTCTCCCGCGCCGTATATGTGCCCGCCGGGAGGTTGGTGAGCAGTATCTCGCCCATGAAGTTCGTCGTGTACTCGCCGAACAGTGCGCCGTCATGCCAGACCTCGAACACGACGCCCTCAATAGGGGCCGAGCTCGCGCGGTCGAGCTTTTTGATGCGCAGGCCGGGGTTGGCCCGGTTCAGCAGCGTGTACGTCGCCACGCCCTGCGTCTGCGGGTGCACGGCGACCGTGTGGGCGGCTGTGTCCAGCGCGTAGCCTGATGGCGCGGTCAGCTCGCGGATCTCATAGCCGCCGATTGGTAAGTCCGTGAACTCAGCAACGCCGGAATAATCCGTTATGGCACTGTATATTGTGCCGCTTGTTATATGCCTTATTTGGATAGACGCGCCGCCCAGCGGCCTGCCGTTCGCTGAGTCCCGCTTCTCTACGCGGAGCGCCCCGTAGGGGTCGTTAGTGACAGTCACCATCGCGACCTCTCCAACGCTGACCTGCACTTGCTGGGAGGTATGCGTCGGCAGGATATGGTACTGGGGCGGGATGGTTTCTTTGATCGTGTATGTCCCTGCAGCCCCAAGCTGGATGTTGATCTCACCGTTCTCGTCGGTGGCGTAGCTCCCGAGGCACTGGCCGTGCGGGTCATAGACCTCGATCACAGCGCCGGGGAGGGGGATCAGCGTGCCTGTCTGCAGCTTGATGATCCGGAGTCCCATGTCATAAGGAATATCGATCTCTGTATATGTTCTTGGAATAACCGTTTGGAACGCTGTCGATACATCGGCTTTCCTGTCACCTTCTATGAGATAGGGCTGACCGCCGTTGCCGGAGTATGTGGCCACGTAGAAATTCATAGCTGCCATATCTACGGCTGTCGCTTTCAATGTTGGCATTGGAAAAACTGACTCATCCTCATGATCGACGAAGTACTGATCTACAAACTGTGCAGGAACTCGTATAGTTATCGGCTGCACACGCCAGATGCCCGCAGTCACCCTGTTGGCAGGCAGTGGCTTCATTGTAGCCGTGATATCGTCGTTTCCGTTGAGTACGACAGTGCCGGTGGGGAGCGTGCCGGTGCTTGTATCCCAGGAGAACTGCACATCGCCTGCTTGGCTGCCATTAGTCCCGATGTATTTGTTCGTCCTGACTTGGGTAGTCATCTCATACCACTGCCCGTCGGATGAAAGATGCCACGAGTTTGCTGCCGTCGGCGCGGGTATCCGCACTTCAGGCTCGGAGTAGCCCGCCCACATGTACGACTGGGCGACATTGTATGTGGCTATCGCTGCGTTGTATACGCGCAAAGCTGCCGCCTGGTCGGGGTGCGATGTGTTGACAGCGACACCGCCGCTACCGGGCGTGATCCCGAGGATCACCATCCAAAGGGCGATTTTCGTGGCGTAATACGCCTCTTCGACACTGTTGACGCCCAGCGATGGGTAAGTGTTGTGGGGGTACCCGGCTTCCATAATCGTAATGTAATCAGCGCGGGTGATCCTATCGCCGGTAATGTACCTTGCAGTGTTGGACTCGTCGCCTGTTGTTCCATCGTCGCGCACGAGCTCGAACGCGCCGCGCATATCTGGGGCCATGCAGTAGACCGGATGCTCCTCACGAATGCCGTCCTTAGTAAGGAACCAGAAGTAGGTGTACCTGAAACCCCTTACACTACCGTTAAGGGTCAGGTAGTTCATCATGTTGCTTTGGTACCCGATGTTTAACGGCTGCCCTGTCTGCACCCAGTCGCCGTCCGCCCAGCTAGCAAGGCTTATCCCCTGGCAGACCGTCAGGACAAGCATGAGTGCCAGAATGCCAGTTATTATTCGCTTTTTCATATTTTTCCTCCATTATTTCTTGAAAATGAAAGCAGCCCCAATGTCGGGACTGCTTGCCTAGAGTTATCAATGCTGTGCTATAGTGTACTACCAGGCACGAAAAGCTCCTTATAGTACATTGTCGATGTTGGGAAGTCTTCAGTGTATGTATAGCCGGTGTTTGCCGTTACTGATGTGTCGCTAAGTATGATTCTCCCTCGTGAAGCGCTCATTGTGGCATCATAGAAATGCCATCTCCCGTCAAAGTACACTTCATTCCATGCGTGGCGCCCTGTTGTTACTACTGGTAGCTGTTCACCCCGCAAATAGAGGCATGGTAACCCGATGTAATGGCAAATGTATTGAGCCATTCGAGAAAAATCCTCGCACACGCCATACGCCATGCCTGTCCAGAAGTCATCGCCAACAAATGATGCACCTAACCTGTACGTAATATGCGAACTCAAAAAGTCGTTGATACTTCTGATTTTGTCGTAATCTGACATCTGAGCTATACTGATAAAAAAACGGTTTGCTGCAGATATAGCTTCATCGCTCTGTGGTGGTAGGTTAGTGCCCCAGTTTACATTCGTCCCTGTATCAAGGACGCGCTGCCGGTCTATGTTGTATTTCTCACGAGTATAATAGCTTACTTCGAATATGATCGGATTCGCCTCAAGCGAGTAGTCGACAACAGTCCCGCCGGGGATATCCGTCTCTGACTCCGGG